>JBKJQK010000239.1:0-4696 GCA_046594095.1 Anaerolineae bacterium
GGCAGCGCCGCGCGGATGCGGGTGTCGTCGGTGATGGCGCCGGCCTTGTCGAGCGGGACGTTGAAGTCCACCCGCATCAGCACGCGTTTGCCGGTCAGGGGAAGCAGGTCATTGATCGTTCGTTTGTTTAACATGGTTCTATGCCCAAATCTTTCTCAGGAAGCGGACCTTCTCCACGGTTTGAAAATCGCCGCCGCCTTCATGATTGTTGTAGCGCCATACGCGGATGTCCTTCTCGCCGGCCCAGTGGTTGTAGGCCGCATAGACCGTCGAGGGCGGGCAGACGGTGTCCATCAACCCGACTGAGAACAACGCCCGCGCGCGGGCGCGCGCAGCAAAGTTTACGCCATCAAAATAGCTCAACGTCCGAAACGCGAGGTCGATCTGTTCGCGGTGCGTCACGCACCAACGCGCGATTTCGCCATACGGATTTGTGTCGACAATTTCCGTTGCGCGGCGATAGTGGCACAGAAAGGGCACGTCGGGCATCGCCACCGTCACCGACGGGTCCAGGCCGGCCGCCGCGATCGAGATGCCGCCCCCCTGGCTGCCGCCCGTCACGGCGATCCGGCTGGGGTCGACGTCCGGGTGGCTGCGGGCCGCCTCGATGGCCCGCACGGCGTCGGTGAACACCCGCCGGTAATAGTAGTGGGCGGGGTCGGTGATCCCCTGGGTCATGTAGCCGGGCAGGGCCGGGCTGCCGCCGCCCCCGATGTCGGGTGTGTCGCCGACCTGCCAGGCGCTGCCCTGTCCGCGGGTGTCCATCAACAGGTGGGCATATCCGGCGCTGCTCCACAGCAGATAGTCGGTGGGGAAGCCGCGCCCGCCGCCATAGCCCAGATACTCGACCACGCACGGGACCGGGCCGGCCCGATGGGCGGGGAGTTGCAGCCAGGCCTTAATCGGCTGGCCGTCAAACCCGTTGAAGGTGACATCGTAGGATTCCTGGGCCCGAAGGCCGTAATCGACGGCCTCAAAGCGGGTGGCCAGTGGGTGCCGGCGGGCCGCATCCAACGTCCCGCGCCAGAAAGTGTCAAAGTCGGGCTGTTCTTCGCGGGCGGGCAGATAGGTTTTGAGTTGCTCGAGGGGAAAATCAAAGAAGGCCATGGCCCAAGTCTAATGCCGCCGGAAGACCGAAGCAGGCAAGAGCTGACTTCGGTAGGCGGTAATCCGCCGTCATCGGTCATCGGTCATCGGTCCTCTGACCGAGCGGCCTGATCTGATCGACGGGCGGCGAGGGTTGCTTCTCGCTTTCGACCACCTGGCCCTGGCCGCGCGGATCGTCCAGCAGCGCGCCTTCCTTCTGGCGGGTCCCGCGCGTGCGCGCAAAGACCTGGGTGAATTCCGCTCCCAGCAGGAAGATCTGGGCTGAGTAGAACACCCACACCAGCAGCATGACCAGCGAGCCGGCCGCGCCATAGGGCGATCCGATCCCGCTCGTCGCCAGATACCAGCTCAACAGGTACTTGCCCAGGCCGAACAACACGGCGGTGACGAAGGCGCCCACCCACACGTCGCGCCACTCCAGTTTGACCAGCGGCAGGAGCCGGAGCGCCATTCCAAAGGCAAGGGTGGTAACCAGCTGTGAGATGACCAGATCCGCCACGCCGCTCAGAATGCTGAGAAATGGGGCGATCCGCATCAGCGTGCCGGCCAGTCCGGCCAGTCCGGCGCTGAGCGCAACGGACAAAACCATGACAATCCCGACCAGCATGACCAGCAGCCAGGGCTGCACGATGGACAGAAGAAAGCCCTTTACACCTTGCGGCGGGGGGACCTTTACGTCCCAGATCTTATTCAGGGCCGCCCGCAGTTCCAGCACAACGGTTGATGCTCCGCCAAGTACGCCGAGCACGCCCAGGACGATGGCGATGATGCTGGCCCGGGGAGTGAATGCCTGGGTGACGAGCTTCTGGATGAGTTCTGCGCTTTCGCGGCCGATCTGGCTCTCGAGCTGGCCGACGAGCTGACCCTGGGCGGCGTCCCGGCCCAGAATCAAGCCGACGACTGAGGTAACGACGACGAGCAGGGGCGCCAGCGAGAAGGTCGTGTAGTAGGCTATCGCGGCGGCCATCCGTGGCACGCCGTCGCTGTTGAATTCGGCCATCACTTTGGCGAGAAAGCTTAGCGCGGGCTTGGCCCGCTTCGCCGCCGCGGCAATAAGCCCTGGGTGTTTGACGTTGGCGTCCATGATGGGCGGAATTCTATCCACTGGCCGGGGCGGAGGTGTCAGGGTGCGCTCAGACGCCTTGAGTTGAAACCCGGCCCGTAGTTGGGCGGAATACACCCCGGGAAACCGGCCCGCCCCGCAACCGGGTAAAATACCGCTTCGTGCAGTCCGCGCGGCCTTGTCAACCTGGTCCCCGCGCCCGCGATACGCGCCGGCGGGAGCGGAAATCTGTTTTCCACGAGCCGCAAGCCCCAAAGCAGAAACGTCAAATGCCTCATCCGCGTTTGGCGTTTTATTTTTGCCCGGCGCCGGCGGCGTCGCGCCAAGGAGCCTGAATCCATGACAAATCCTGTTCGAGCCTCGCACATGCCCCTCGGCGAAAAACGCGGCGGCCGGCTGTTTGGCAAGCACATTCTGTCCGTCAAACAATTCTCGCGCGAGGATGTCGAAGCCATCTTCGTCATTGCCGAGGAAATGCGCACGATGGTCGAGTTGGTGGGGACCTTCGACCTGCTCAAGGGCAAGCTGCTGGCCAGCCTGTTCTACGAGCCCTCCACTCGCACAGCCTCGTCGTTCACCGCAGCCATGGAGCGTCTCGGCGGGAGCGTCATCCCCATCAGCGAGGTGCGCTACTCGTCGGTCTCCAAGGGAGAGTCCCTGCCCGATACCGTGAGGACGCTCGAGTGCTACAGCGACGTCATCGTCCTTCGCCACCCCGAGGTCGGCGCTGCCGCCACGGCCGCCCGCTACGTTCGCAAGCCGATCATCAACGCCGGTGACGGTATCGGCGAGCATCCCACTCAGGCCCTGCTCGATCTCTTCACCATCCGCGAGGAGCTTGGCTCGATCCAGGGGCTGACCGTGACCATGCTGGGCGATCTCAAGAATGGCCGGACCGTGCACTCGCTCTCGCGCCTGCTCGCGCTCTATCACGCCCGGATCAACTTGGTGTCGCCCGAGGTTCTGCGCATGCCGCCCGAGATCATGGAGGAACTCACCGCCCAGGGCGTCACCCTGGCCGAGCATCGCGAGTTGGATGCGGTGCTGCCCGACACCGACGTCCTGTACGTGACCCGGGTGCAGAAGGAGCGCTTTGCCAACGAGGCCGACTACGACGCGGTCAAGGGCGCTTACGTCATTTCCCCAGAGACGCTCACCCGGGCCAAGCAGCGCATGATCGTCATGCATCCGCTCCCGCGGGTGGGCGAGATTACGATGGAGGTCGACGACGATCCGCGGGCCGCATACTTCCGCCAGATGGAGTACGGCCTGTATGTCCGGATGGCTCTTCTGGCGATGGTGCTCGGAAAAGCCTGATCATCGCTGACAACGTTGATAACGTTCTTTACGTTATCAACGTTATCAACGTCACCAACGAAAATGACAAAATTCTCAGCCCTCCTCGAGACATCCGCCCGCGCGCGCGACAGCTTGCTGTGTGTGGGCCTCGACCCGCGTGGCGACTCGCCTGAAGCCCTGCGAGCCGAGTGCCTGCGCCTTATCGCCGCGACCGCGCCGTGGGCGGCCGCCTTCAAGCCCAACTACGCCTTCTTTGAGGCGTTTGGGGCGGAGGGTGTGGCTGCGCTGCGCGATGTGATCGCGGCTGTTCCGGCCGGCATCCCGGTCATCCTCGATGCCAAACGCGGCGACATCGCCGATACGACCGAGGCCTCTGCCCGCGGCATCTTCGACGCGCTCGGCGCGCACGCCGTCACCGCCAATCCGTATCTGGGCGGCGAAGCCATCCGGCCTTTCTGGGAACGCCCAGATCGTGGTGTATTTGCGTTGTGCAAAACCTCCAACCCGGGTGGTGGCGAGTTTCAGGAAGTGGCCCTCGAGAGGGGCGGGCCACCTCCTCGTAGAGCGCCCCGCCCCTCTCGAGGAGGTGGCCCGCCGATCTGCGCAGTGGAGCCCGCACGGCAATGTCGGCCTGGTCGTCGGCTCAACTTATCCAGAGGCCATCGCCCGGGTTCGGGCGCTTGCCCCGCAGGCCTGGTTTTTGGTGCCGGGCATCGGCGCCCAGGGTGGCGATCTCGAACGATCTGTCGCGGCCGGCCTGCGCGCCGACGGGTTGGGCATTCTGATCAACGCCTCGCGCAGCATCGCCAACGCCGCCGACCCCGGGGCGGACGCCTGCCGCCTGCGGGATGCCATCAATGCCGCCCGGGTGGGGGGGGCGTCGGCGGCAACACCCGACGACGCCCCCATCCGGTCCCTCGCCCGCGACCTGATCGCCACCGAGTGCGTCCGCTTTGGCACTTTCACCCTTAAGTCCGGAGCGATTTCGCCGATCTATCTCGACCTGCGCCGGCTGGTCACCTACCCGGCCGTGATGCGCCGGGTCGCCCAAGCCTTTGCCCGGGTGCTGCGCGGCCTGCGCTTCGATCGGATCGCCGGCATTCCCTACGCCGCGCTGCCCATCGCGACGGCCATCTCTCTCGAAGCGGGCTGGCCGTTGATCTATCCCCGCCGCGAAGCCAAGGAATATGGCACCCGCGCAACGATCGAAGGCGCGTTTAAGGCGGG
>JBKJQK010000107.1:0-2920 GCA_046594095.1 Anaerolineae bacterium
TCGCCCATGCCCGCCAGCGCGGCGATGCCCAGCAAATGGGCCACCCATGAGCCGATGATCGAAACGATCGGCGCGGCCGGGACGATGCCGAGAAGACACAGCACGGTGTTGAGGATCAGGACCTCGATAGGCATGCGCTATAGCACGGTAGATATTGCGGCGGGCGGGCTCCACCCACCGCCCGTCTCCATCACAATGAAGTCCGCCGACTCCAGCCGAAAACCCCGATCGGTCAGCGCTGCCTGAACGTCAGCCGCCGCGGGCGGGAAGAGACAGCTCAGCCGGCCCGCCCCACGCGCGGCGCCGAGATGCGCGGCGAAATCGAGGCAAGCCCGCGTGTCACCCGCATACATCCCGATGTGCAGCGCCTGCTCGGGCGTGAAGCGCGCGCCCAGCACGACGACGCTGCCACTGGCGCGCTCCTCGAACACCCGCCCGGCGCGGGCAAAGTCGGCGCACAGGATCGGGGTGAGCGCAAAGAAGGTCCGGTTCATCACCACAAAGCCCGTCCAGCGCGCGCGATGCGGCATGAGCAGATCGGCCGCCCGCTCGGGATCGGCGACGGGCGTAAAGTCCGGGGCTGGGCCCGCAGCCGCATCGAGCGGCAGCCACGCGCCACGAAAGGTCCCCGCCAGCCGGAAGCCAAAGCGTTCGGCCAGGCCCTTGCTCACGAGGTTGGTCACCCCGGTGTACATCCGCAGCGTGGTGACGCCCTGGCGCCGGGCGACCTCGAAAAATCGCTCGTACAAGCGCTTACCCACGCCCAGGCCCTGGCGCGCGGGCAGCACCCGCAGCGTCTCGAGCCAGGCCGAATGGTCGGGCATCAGGCTGAACTTCCCGCACGCAACGACCTGCCCATCGATCTCGGCCACGCTGAACTCGCCGGCCTCATCCGAAACAAAGTCATCGAAGACGCGCGCGACATAGCGCAGGCCGGGCGTCGCGCCGGCCTCGACAAGGTTGATGGCGTCGAGGTCATTGGGCCGGGCGCGCCGGACGGTGATTGTATTTGGATTCATCGTTAAAGGGTATCATCTTGCGGAGCTTGCTGTGGCGGTTGAGTTTAGGATCAAGCGTGTCCGGCGGCGGGCGGCAGATGGTCAAGCGGTAATCCACCCCGGCTACACTTCCCCGCCGTGACTCGCTTCATCCGCGCCGCCTTCGGCCTGCTCTACACCCGCTTCGCCAGCATCTACGACGCCGTCACCAACCTCGTCTCGTTTGGCGAGTGGCGCGAATGGGGAGCCATGGCCCTCTCGTTTATCCCCGACGGCGCGCGGGTGCTTGAAGTCGGGCATGGACCCGGCCACCTGCACGCCCGCATCCGCGAGCGCGGCCTCGACGCGGTCGGCATTGATCTGTCGCCGCAAATGGGCGCGCTCGCCCGGCGCAACCTGCGCGCGAAAGGCGTCGAGCCGCGACTCGCCCGGGCCGATGCCGCCCGGCTGCCCTTCCCCAACGCCGCCTTCAACTGCATCGCCTGCGCATTCCCAACCGACTTCATCTTTCGGCAAGAAACACTGGCCGAGCTGCGCCGGGTCTTAACACCGAGTGGGCGGATCATCATCGTCCCTGCCGTACGGCTCATCCGTTACGACCCGCTCTCGCGCCTGGTCCGCCTCGCCTTCGCCATCACCGGGCAGGGCAGCGAGATGGGTGCTTCTGACGCCGCC
Source organism: Anaerolineae bacterium (assembly GCA_046594095.1). Taxonomy (GTDB): domain Bacteria; phylum Chloroflexota; class Anaerolineae; order J036; family Brachytrichaceae; genus Brachythrix. The sequence goes on from JBKJQK010000107.1 coordinate 1,674, forward strand.
CGCACCCGCTTCGAGCAAGCCGGCTTCAGCTTCTGGCAGCGGAATATGGGCACGGAACGCGCGGCGGTGACGGTGTGGGTGTTGCGGCGCTAATAACGTTGGTAACGTTATCAACGTTATCAACCCTCCAACTCATACCGGGGAGCGCTGCAATACGTCCCCCGACACACAAACGCGACCGGCAGGCGGGTGAGCGGGAAGGCGCGGGCGTCGATGACGGCTTTGGCGTCGGGATCGGCCGGGTCCAATCCGCGCATGAGCCGCCACGGGTGATAGCGCAGGCCGGCCGCGCGTAGAAACGGCTCGGTCTGATCCGGCGCGCCGACCACGATGAAGTCGTCCGGCTCAGTCGATGCGCGATAGGTCGCCAGCGCGAACGCGCCGGCGTGATCGCGATAACGCTTGTAGCCCTCGGCGAATACCGCCAGCCCCGCGCGGGCCTGCTCGGCCAGCGCGCCCGCGCCCGGCCAGGCATGCCCGGCGCGCAGGAGCGCGTCGGCCATGCCGGCGTTGTCGAAGATCGGGCGCAACCGGACCTTGAGCAGCCCCAGCGCGCCCGGATCGGCCGGGGTGTCGTGAAAGCCGCCACCCTCGGCCGCCAGCGCAGATTGGGCAAAGGCAAACAACGGGCGGACTGCCGCCTCGGCCCGGCCAGCTCCGAGCATCGCCCGGGCCAGGGCCGCCTGGTCGTTGAGCGCCCCGCGTAACGTTGAGGGTTGAGGCAGACCGGACGCGTCAAAAGTGATGCTGTGGGTGACGCTCCCGTCGGCGTTCAGGCACAGCCGCTCGAGCGTCGCCAGCACCCGCCGAGCCAGGCCGGCGACGTCCGGGCGATCAAGCGCTTCGGCGACCGCGAACAGGGCCGTCACCATCAGCGCGTTCCAATCGACATACAGCCGCCAGTCGATATACGGCGCTTCGCGGGTCGCGCGCTCGTCGCGCGAAAGCAGATAGTACGCCTCGTCGGCGTCCTGGCTGCCTGCGAACCAGGTCAGCCCGTCCGCGTCGCGCATCAGCGTCCCGGTCAGGTATTCGAGGGAATGCTCGACGACGGCCGATAGCGTGAGCGCATTCTCGCCACCCTCCGGCAGCGCGTTGAGGATCTGAATGGCATGGGCATAGACCGGCAGCAAGCGGGCATGATCCTCCAGCATCTTCTCAAAGTGGGGGACCGACCAATCCGGGGTGGTCGAGTAACGGAACCAGCCCCCGGCCGTCGTGTCGTACATCCCGCGCGTCCCCATCGC
>JBKJQK010000284.1:0-5679 GCA_046594095.1 Anaerolineae bacterium
CTCGAGGGCTGGCTGGCCGCCGAGCGGGCCGGGATCGCCCGGGGCGAGGAGCCCCCGCCGCGCTCGCATCGTGAAACGATGCTGGTCCTGTCGCTCATTGGCGCCCTGCGCGGCGAGGCCGGGCCCGCCCTGGCCCTGGCTGAGGAGGGTATGGCCCTGAGTGAACGCCTCGACGCGCCGTTCATGACCGCGGTGGCCCGGGCCCGGCTCGGGCATGCCCAGCAGCTCAACCCAGCCACCCGCGATGCCGCCATCGACAGCTATCAGGCTGCGATGGCCCTGGCCGACCGGCTGGCGGTGCGGCGCTTCCGGGCCGAGCCGCTGTGGGGGCTCACCCGGGCCTATGCCCTGGCCGGCGACCTGCCCGCCGCCCGCCGCGCGGCCGCTGAGGGTGTCGAGATCGCCCGTTGGGCCGGGGACGCCTGGATGGCCGCGCACATCCAGATGGCCCTGGGGGCGAGTCTGGCTGCCGCGCGCCAGTCGCGCGAGGCGCTGACCTGGCTCGAGCCGGCCGGGCAGGGATTCGGCGAATGCGGCGACGCGCTTGGCGCCGCGGCGGCCGACCTGTGGCGCGGGCTGGCCCTGGCCGACCGGCAGGAGCATCCCGCTGCGGTTGCCGCTGCGGACGCCGCGCTGGCCCGCGGCTACGCGTTCCTGTGGATACGCCCGACTCTGATCGGCCCGGCCCACCCGCGCCGGCTGATCCCGCTCCTGATCGAGGCCCGCCGGAGCGGCCAGCAGGCCAGCGCCGCCGCCCGCTTGCTCGATCGGATCGGGCTGCCCAATATCGAGCGCCACCCGAGTTACCAGTTGCGGGCCCAGACGCTTGGCGCATTCCGGGCCTGGCGGGGCGAGGACGAAATCGAGCTTCGCGACTGGCAACGCGACAAGGCCCGCCAGCTCTTCCAACTGTTTCTCACCCATCGCGGGCAACCGTTGCAGCGCGGCGCCATCACCGAACGGCTGTGGCCCGAACTGAGCCAGGAGGCCGCTCAGCGCGACTTCAAGGTGGCCCTGAACGCGATGTACAAAGCGCTCGAGCCGGCCCGCCTCCCCGATGTCCCATCGGCCTTTATCGCCCGCGACGGTAGCGCCTATTGGCTGCGCGAGGAAGCCGATGTGTGGATCGACGCGGCCGAATTCGAGCGCGGCGGCGCCGAGGCGCTGCGCTGGCTGGAAGCCGCCGCGCCGGGCACGCCCGAGCACGCCGCTGCCGTCGACGCGCTCGAGGCGACCGTCCAGGCCTACCGCGGCGACTATCTTCCCGAGGCGCTGTATGACGACTGGGCGCAGCCCGTGCGTGAGCGCCTGCTGTCACTGTATCTCCGCGCCTCCGAGCGGCTGGCCGCAGCCCGCCTGGCGCTTGGTCAGTTCGAGGCCGCGCTGCGCTTGTGCGACCTCATCGTCGCTCGAGATCCGTGCTGGGAGGCCGCCTGGCGGCTGATGATGGAGGCCCAGACCCGCCTGGGCAACCGGGCCCAGGCCCTGCGCGCCTATCAGCGCTGCGCCGAGGCGCTCCGGGCAGAGCTCAACGTCGACCCCTCCCCGGCCACCCAGGCCGCCCTGGCGCGCATCTCCGACACGGCGTGAGAGATATGTGGCGTTGGGAGCACGGATACGCTAACGTCCAATCCGTGTTTCAAGAAGCAGGCGAAGGTGTTCGCCAGGTCGAACTGGTCGAAGTCGACTGGTTGTAACCCACATGTGACCTGACAGGCCTATCCTGACAAGGCTATGAACCTCTCCTTGTCCGGCCGCGTGGCCGTCATCACCGGCGGCGGAAACGGCATCGGCCGCGTCACCGCCCTGCTTTTCGCCAACGCCGGCGCGTCGATCGCGATCTGGGATTTCGCCGAGGCCGCCGGGCGGGCCGTCGTAGCCGAAATCGGGGCCGAGATCGGCCCAACCGCCGAGTTCTACAAGGTCAACGTTGCCTCTCCCGCCGATGTCGCCGCCGCGACCGAGGCAACCCTGAAGCGTTTTGAGCGGATCGACATCCTGGTTAACAATGCCGGTATCACCCGTGACGCGCAACTGGTCAAGGTCAAGGACGGCGTTGTCACCGGGCGGATGAGCGAAGCCGATTTCGACGCTGTGATCGGGGTGAACCTGAAGGGCGTCTTCAACTGCGCCCAGGCCGTCTCGCCAACGATGATTCGGCAGGGCTATGGCCGGATCCTCAACGCCTCGTCGGTCGCCGGGCTGTATGGCAACTTCGGGCAGACCAACTACGTGGCCAGCAAAGCCGGCGTGATCGGAATGACGAAAGTGTGGGCGCGCGAGCTCGGGCGCAAGGGCATCACCGTCAACGCGGTCGCGCCCGGATTCATCGCCACCGACATGACCAAAGGGATGCCCGAGAAGGTCCTGGCCGGCATGATCGCCCAGACGCCGGTCGGACGCGCTGGCACCGCCGAAGACATCGCCAACGCCTATTTGTTCCTGGCCTCCGAGTCCGCCTCGTATATCAACGGCGCCGTGCTCAGCGTCGACGGCGGCCTGGTTTCGGGAACCTGATCGCGCGAGGCACGGTATGACAAAACGCGCGCCCTGGGCGACGGACTGGCTGGCCCGCCGTGAGGCGCTCTCCCCCAACAAGATCGCCCTGATCGACACCTTGAACGGCGACCGGGCCATCACCTATCGCGAGTGGAACCGGGCCGCGAACCGGACCGCCTGGATGCTGCTCGCGCTCGGCATCGGCAAGGGCGACCGGGTCGCGATCCTGGCCACCAACTGTGTGCCGTATCTCGACCTGTGGTTCGCCTGCGGCAAACTTGGCGCGATCCTGCAGACCCTCAACTGGCGCCTGACCGCATCCGAACTCGCGGCGTTGGTCGAGGACGGCGAGCCGAGCGTCTTTGTCGCCGGGGCCGAGTTCGCGGCCACCGCCGACCGCATTCGCGCGGCGTCCAGGTCGCCCGCTCGCATCCTCACCCTGGGGGCCGAGTTTGAGGCCCTGCGGGATGCCCAAACCGACGCGCCTCTCCCCGACCCGGGTCTGCGCGACGACGATCCGTGGGCGATCTGCTACACCGGCGGGACGACCGGGCTGCCTAAGGGCGCGCTGCTCACCCACGGGAGCATCACCGCCAACTCGGTCAATACGGTCATGAGCTGGGGGCTGGACGCGAACGACATCACGATCCTGAACTCGCCGCTGTTTCACACCGGCGGGCTGAACGTCTTCACCGCTCCACTCGTCCACTGCGGCGGGACCAGCATCGTGTGCCGGGGCTTCGACCCGGATCAGGTCTTCGATCTGATTGGCCAGTCAGGGGTGACGATTTACTTCGGCGTGCCGACCATGTTTATCACCATGCAGCATCACCGGCGCTGGGCGGAGGCCGATTTCTCGCGGCTTAAGATCGTCATCAGCGGCGGGGCGGCCTGCCCGTTGCCGGTCTTCGAGGCCTTTTGGGCGCGCGGGGTGGATTTCAAGACCGGCTACGGGCTGACCGAGGCGGGGCCAAACACGTTCTGGCTGCCGCGCGAGGATGTGCGCCGCAAACCCGGCGCGGTGGGCCATCCGCTCTTCCACATCAGCGTGCGAGTGGTCGACGAGCACGGGGCCGAGTGCGGGCCCGAGCAGGTGGGCGAGCTGCTTATCCGTGGGCCGCATGTGGCGGCCGGCTACTGGCGCAAGCCCGAGGAGACCGCCAAAGCCATCGACGCGGATGGCTGGCTGAAGACCGGCGATCTGGCCCGCCGCGACGCGGAGGGCTACTACACCATCGTCGGGCGCTCGAAAGATATGATCATCTCCGGCGGCGAGAACATCTACCCGGCCGAGGTCGAGAGCGTCCTGCACGCCCACCCGGATGTGGCCGAGGCGGCCCTGATCGGCGTGCCCGACCCGAAGTGGGGCGAGGTCGGCCGGGCCTTCATCGTCGCTCAGCCCGGCGCGGCGCCGACGCCCGAGGCGCTGGCGGCCTTCTGCCGGCCCCGCCTGGCGCGATACAAGATTCCGAAGTCGTTCGTCTTTATCGATGCCCTGCCCAAAACCGGGGCCGGAAAAATTGACAAGAAGCGATTGATGGAGGCTTGAGAGAGCGTTAAGAGAAGAAGGCAAGAAGAGAAGAGTACGTAGGAGAATATCGGTCAAAATACATACCATGAGCACAATCCCAACCCTTCCCGGCGTGACCTCGACGATGGTCGACACGCCCCGCCTGCGCCAGCACATCCTGACCTCCGGGCCGGCCGACGGCATCCCCGTCCTCTTCATCCACGGCAACGCATCCTCGGCCGCGTTCTGGGAAGAGGTGATGACCAAGCTCCCGGTCGGCTATCGCGGCATTGCTCCGGACTTGCGCGGCTACGGCGATACCGAGGACAGGCTGATCGACGCCACGCGTGGCTTTGGCGACTGGATCGACGATCTGCTCGCGCTCAAAGAGGCGCTCGGCCTGACCCGCTATCACCTGGTCGGCCATTCGCTGGGCGGCTCGATTGCCCTGCAACTCGTCTCCGCCGATGCGGCCGCGATCCGGTCGGCGACCCTCGTTGCGCCTGGCTCGCCCTACGGTTTCGGCGGGACGAAAGGCCTGGACGGCACGCCGTGCAATCCCGACTTCGCCGGCAGCGGCGGCGGAATTGTCAACCCGAACTTTGCCGCCCGGATGAGCAAAGGCGATCGGGGCGTCGACGAGCCTCAATCCTCGCCGCGGATCGTGATGAACTCGTTCTACTTCAAGCCGCCGTTCAAGGCCTGGCGGGAGGAAGATCTGCTGTCGTCGCTTCTCAGCGAGAGGATTGGGCGGGACAAGTATCCGGGCGATTTCGTGGCCTCGGCCAACTGGCCGAATGCGGCACCGGGCGTCCATGGTCCGGCCAACGCGCTCTCGCCAAAGTATCTGGGCGATAGTGTCGCCCGCCTGCTCAACTGCGCGCCAAAGCCGCCGATCCTATGGGTGCGTGGCTCACACGACCAGATCGTCGGGGATATGTCGCTGTTTTGCATGGGCACGCTCGGCAAGCTCGGGGCGGTCCCCGGCTGGCCCGGGGACGAGGTCTACCCGCCCCAGCCCATGGTCAGCCAGACCCGGGCGGTGCTTGAGAAGTACGCCGCGAACGGCGGCGCGTTTGAGGAGATCATGATGGACGACACCGGCCACTCGCCCTTCATCGAGAAGCCGGACGAGTTCATGACTCTGTTTGTCAAACGGTTGATGTAGAGTCGTCCCTGCGGGAGGCGCCCACCGAGATGTCCGCCACGCGGCGCCGCCCGCCTGAGCAGTTATCGTTGCTGACAATTGCGACTGTTGTGGCTGGCGGGACTTTGGCGCTGTTTCCCGGCGCGAGCCGCAGCCACAGAGCAATGCCTCCACAGGAGCGGTCTGACCGCTATCCCAAAGCCCGCCCGATCGTTCATCCTGGCGGTCAGACCGCTAACCCACGGCCGAGGTGACAAGCCGGCGCCAAAGCGATCCGACCGCTCGCCGATGACCGTCGCGCCGGGTCAAATCTGGAGCGGTCTGACCGCTTGTCTCCCGCCCATATCCTGCCGGCCAGGCTTGTCTGGTATCCGGATCGATTGTCCAACGGAGTTACTTGTGGACCCCGGCTTTCGCCGGGGTGACGTTCCTTGAAAGCGGGTAGGCGTACGTCTTCAGCCCCGCAAGGGGCTTTGTTGGTGTCGCGTGGCGCAGATTACCGCGTGGCGCAGATTACCGCGTG
>JBKJQK010000515.1:0-5424 GCA_046594095.1 Anaerolineae bacterium
TAGTCAATCTGCTTGCCCTGCGGCGTGTGGATGAACGCGCCCGTGCCAGCCAGGGTCACATGCAGCTTGCCATCCGGGCGCTGGAGCAGGACGACCGCGCCGACGATCAGACCGATCAGGACCATCATCCCGATCAGCCCGGGCTTGGCCGCCCCGCGCGCCCAGGCAAGCAAGCGCGCGCGAACGCCGGAAGGTTGCGCAGCGACAGCGGACAACCCGCCGACCGCCACGACATAGCCGACCGCGGCCGGAGCCTCAAAGCCAAACACGGGCACGGCCGCAAACGGGATTTGGGCGGTGGCTTCAACCACGCGCAGCGTGGCCGTTAGCAGGGCGTATGCCGGCAGTGACGCCCAGCGCGCGAGATCGGTTGAGATCAGCCCGATCCCGGCCCCGATCAGTCCGAGAACCATCGCCCCAGACTGGAGCGGCAGGACCAGCGTGTTCGTCACCGGCAGGGCAAACGAGAACTGGTGGAAGTTGGCCAGCAACAGGGGCAGGGTCGTAACCTGGGCGGCCACCGTCGTAAGCAACGGCTCGGCCGCCGCCAGAACGAGGGCCTTGAGCCGGCCATCGCCCAGCCGCCTGCTCGCCCAGGCCGTCGTCCGGCGCTGGAAGCCGTCCGAATAGAGCGCCAGCCCAAGCGTGGCCGAGCAACTCAGTTGAAAGCCGCCGTCAAAGAGCAACTGCGGATCACCCGCCAGCATCGCAAATGCGCCCGCGCACAACGTATTCACCGTAAACCCGCGCCGCCAGGCGAGCTGGCCGACCAGGCCGATCAGGGCCATCCCGGCTGCCCGCACGACGGAGGCCGAGCCGCCCACCATCACCGTGTAGGCGAGGATGGCCGGGATCGCGACCAGGGCGGCCCGGCGCGGGTTGAGCATCCGGCCCAGCATCGGCACGACCAGAGCAATGACGATACTGACATTGAAGCCCGAGATCGCGACGATGTGCGAGGTGCCGGTCCGGCGAAAGGCATCCTGGATCCCGGGCGGAATCTCGTTGTCGTCACCGATCAGGATCCCCGAAAGCAAGGCCGACTCGGGCGAGGGCATGCTGCGCTGCGAAGCGAGCCTCAGCGCAGCCCGGGCCGCCATGAGCGCGGCATAGACCGGGTTGCCGGCATCGCGGCCGGTCCGGCGCAGCGTTTCGGCTCGCGGCATCCAGGCCAGGATGCCCTTGCGAGCCAGGTAGTCCCGGTAGTCGAAGTCGCTCAAGAGAGGCGGGGCCTCGAGCGGGCCGATCACCCGGACCGCGTCGCCGTAGCGCCAGATCGTCCCGGGATCGGCCCGCACCATGACCACGCCCGCAAGACCCGGCGCGGAGGTGTCCGCAAAACGCTCGGATGAAATATCTTCCAGATCAGCCAGGATGCGGGTGATTCGGACCCTCAGATAGGTGTAGGCCGGACGGGCATCCGGGTCGTCGTCGATGACGCCATCGATTGCGACCGAATGGCCCTCGGCCGCGCCCAGCGTGTCCGCCCGCGCCTGAGGGAGAGATGGCAGCGTCCGCAGCGCGCCGAGCGCCATCAGACCGACCAGCGCGGCGGGCAGGCGCGCCCCAAGCCGCCAGGCGGCGATCGCGCTGAACAGCGCCACACCCAGCACATACACCGGCAGGGGGAACTGGACTGTCAGCCAGATCCCGGCGGCAAAGGCGGAGGCAATGAGGGCAAAGGGCGCGGCGCGAAACATGATGGGGTCCGCCATGTTTATAGGCTCGTTCGCGCATGTTGTGGCTGACAGTTGGCTGACAGAGGCTGCCGAAGGCCCTTTTTTCTCTCAGGCGCGGGCCCTGCTGGCTGCAGGCGTTGGCGCCGCTAAAACGGCGCGCAACCAGGCCCACCAGAATAAGTCCGCGGTCAGCCCTTCACACCGCCAAGGGTGAGGCCGCCCACGATCTGTTTCTGAAGCGCAATGTAGATGATCGCCACCGGCAGGGCCACGATGATGGCCATGGCGCTAAAGCGGTTCCACGGAATCGAGGTCGCATACTGGCCCGTCATGTTGTAGAGCGTCATAGCCAGGGTGTAGTCGCCCGGGTTATTCAGGAACAGCCAGGACAGGGCGAACTCCTGCCAGTTGCCCATGAAACTCAGGAAGAAGGTCACCGCCAGGGCGGGCGCCGAAAGCGGGATGACGATCTGATAGAAGATCCGGTTGAAGGACGCGCCGTCAATCCGGGCAGCTTCCTCGAGCTCCTTGGGGATCGTGTCCAGGTAGCCTTTGAGGTTCCAGATCGCGAAGGGGAGCGCGCCCGAGACCATGGCCACACCTACACCCACGAGCGAGTTCCGCAGATTAAAGACCACCCGTCCGGACTCGGGGTCGATGATGCTGACCCCGTTGAAGAGCAGGAATAGGGGCAGGGTCAACCCGACGCCCGGCATCAGGATGACGAAGAAGACCGCCATCATCAGGAATTGCCGGCCGGCGAATTTAAACCGGGCGAACGCATACGCGGCCGAAACCGCGATGAGAAGCGCCACACTGGCGACGCCAAGCGACAGGGCCGCGCTGTTGCGCAGAAGCTCGATAAACGTGACGGGGTTGGCCGTCGGCTGGTCGAGGACCTTCTCGAAGCCCACCAGTGAGAGTTCCTGCGGGATCAGTTTCAGCGCCGACGGACGTGACTCACTCGAACTGAACGCCAGAGTCACGATATACATGATCGGGAACATGACCGTGACAGCGATCGCCAGACACAGTAATTGCAGAACCAATTGCCGTCCAAGCGGAAGCTTACGACCGCCCTTCTCACCCGACGTGTTCATGCTGAGCAGGCGCTTAACGGGACTAACGGTTGATGTGGCCATGGATTTACGCCGCGTCGTAGGATTCCGTCGCCCGGGTCACCCGGTTGGTAATCAGGAAGATGATCATGGATACGAAGAAGATGATGACCGAGAACGCCGCCGCCGGGCCATACAGGCGCAGGTTGCGGGTTAGGTCATAGGCGAAGGTCACCAGAAGTTCAGTCGCGCGGGCCGGGCCACCACCGGTCATGAAGAACACCAGACCAAACAGGTTGAAGGTCGTATTGAAGCCAAGCACCGCCGCTGGCACGATCGCCGGGCGCAGCATGGGGACGGTGATGTTGAAAAACTGCTGCGAACCGGACGCCCCATCAATTTCGGCCGCCTCATACAGTTCCTTCGGGATACTCTGCAGCGCGCCGGTCGCGACCACGCACATGAACGGCCAGCCCAGCCAGAAGTTGGCGACCATCATGGCGTAGTAGGCCCACACCAGCGGGACACCCGGGAACATGAACGGGATCGGAGTCGCGTATTCCTCCAGCCAGCGCAGGCGGATGGGGTCGATCTGCCCAAAGAGCTGTCCAATCGAGGTGAGCGTCTGGTTCATCGCGCCGTACTGCGAATCAAATATGTTGCGCCACACGGTGGCGACGACGATAGCGGGGAAGACAACCGGCAGAATGTAGAGCGCCCGGTAAATCTTCTTGAACCACAGCCCCTGGGTATTGAGCAGAACCGCAATCAACACCCCGGCGGGCACGTGCAGGGCGACATTCGAAAGCGCCCACCAGAAGTCAAAGGCCAACACCCGGAAGAACTCAAAGTTCTGGACCGGCAGGCCGCCGGTCGCGATGTCCGTGTAGTTCTTGATCCCGACAAAATTGAGTTGCGCGGAATTCAGACCGCCGCGCAGGTCTTTCGTCGCGAAGTCGGTGAATGAAACGATCAGTTGATAGACCAGGGGATAGAAGGCGATCACGGCCATCACCGCGAATGCGGGGATCAAATACAGGTAGGCCATGTTTTGCTGATCGGCCTTGCTGCGTTTGGATGCCTTCCTGGGCTTGCCCAAAGTAAGATTTGCCATGGGTACTGCTCGGGTTACGTCACTGGCGAATAAAACACGAGGAGCGACAGAAGGGTTCTTCTGTCGCTCCTCGATGTCGTCTTGGAAGACGGATCAGGCGGCGGCCTTGCGGCTGCCGCCCGATAACAGACTACGGCTTGACGGCGCCTTCGAAGGCCTTCTTCACGAACTCGGCGGGAGCGACACCCTTGTCGAAGATGTCGCCATCGCCGCAGAAGTTGCCCCAGTACTTGCCCATCGAGGCGGCCTGCGGGCGGACAATGGCGTTGGCGAAGGTGTCTTCGAACGCCTTGACCAGCGGGTTAGCGTAGGTCACGCCCGTGCGCGCGGGCACATGACCGGCCTTCTCGGCGAAGGTCTTCTGGTTGGCGGCGTTGGTCAGGAACAGCGCAACCTTCAGCGCGGCCTGGGCGGTGTCGGCTTTGTTGTTCGGGTTGAAGTAGAAGCCATCCACGCCGAGCAGCGGGGTGGCGACGCCCTTCGGGCCGGCCGGAATGGCGGCCACGCCGAGTTTGTCGCCCAGGGCTTTCTGGTAGTCGCCCAGCGCCCAGTTACCGTTGAAGGTCGCGGCGATCTTGCCCTCCTTGAAGGGCGCGGCGGCATCGCCATCGCTCTTGGGGATTCCGGCCTTCTTGCCCAGCACCCACCAGTCATTCAGGAACTTGTAGGCGGCGCTCAGGTTGGCCTGGTTCTCGGGAGTGTTCACGAAGGCGGCCTTGTCGTCGAAGATCTTGGCGCCGAACGCGTTGTAGAAGCCCCACTGGTGATAGCAACCCAGCGAGAGGCTGACCTTCGCCCCACCTTGAACAGCCGCGAGCAGCTCGTCGGTCGTCTTGGGCACCGTCTTGACCAGGTCTTTGTTATAGAACATCGCCACGGCCTTGAGCGACTCGGGGATGCCATACAGCTTGCCATCAAGGCTCATGCCGTCAACGGAGAGCTTGCCGAATCCATCGAGCTTGCCCTTGGCCAGATCGGTGATGTCAGCGATCAGCTTGCCGCGGGCGTCATCGCCCAGGCTGTCGTTCGGGGCAATGAACATGCTCGGGCCGCCGCCGGCGGCGACGTCCGTGCGGTACTTGTTGAAGATGTCGTTGAACGGAATCTGGAGGACGTTGATCTTGATTCCGGCCAGGTCAGGCGACGCGGCGGCGGCCTTGGCCAGCTCGGTCATGACCGTCTCTTCGGCGCTGCCGGTGCCATATGCGTGCCACAGGGTCACTTCAACGGGCTTCGGCGTGGCAGTCGGGGGAACCGCGGTCGGGGGGACGGCGGTCGGCGGCACCGCGGTGGGCTTGGGGGCCTCGGTCGCGGCGGGTTTGGCGGGAACATCGGTCGGCTTGGGGGGGACGGCGGTCGGCGTCGCGGCAGCGCCGCAGGCCGACAGGATCATGCTGCTCGCAAGCAACAGGGATCCAAATAGAATCTTCTTGTTCATTTCCTCTTTTCCTCTTTTCTCTCTCGAACACATGCTGGCCCTGCGACCAGACTGAACTGAGAAGCCACAGGAGAAGGAGCGTCACCTTGCGGGCCGCGCCACCTCGTGGTAGCTTTGCTCACACCAAAACGCACA
>JBKJQK010000541.1:0-6550 GCA_046594095.1 Anaerolineae bacterium
AAATCGTCCCATACGACACCATCGGTTCTGGTTACGAGTTGACTGCCGCTGGCCGCCCGGACAGCGAGGGTGTGCTTGCCGTTGTTGAGCACGAAACTCAGCACCTCAAGCTGATCATGCGTTACGCGCACATACAACCTCTTTACATCCAGACTGGTGGCCGGCGGCGGCTCCTGCTGTGCGTCGGCAGAGGTATTCCGTTGCGGGCGATCCCGCTCCACCCGGAGGATGCTCAGGTTCTGGAGAACAAGCTTTGAGACCGGCACGCTGGTCTGCGTAATGACAATACCGGAACCGGCGCCTCCAAACGAACCCGAGCCAATCCCGAGGCCGGCATCGGAGCCACTCGTAATTGTCAACGGCAGGACGGCGATGGTCTCCTTGCGGTCGGCATTTCCGATGCTGATGATGATGTCGATCCGGTCACCCGGCAGGATGAAATTGCCGACCTCATCCGGCTTTACCGGAATCACAATATAGTAATCGTTCGTGCCGGTCAATACGGTCGAAAGCCGGGACTCCTGGGCGGCCGGTGAATTCGGGTCAACCTGGGCGCGCGCAACGGGGAATCCAGCCCGTATGTCGCTGCTTGTCATCCGGCCATCCGCCGCGCCCCATTCGCTCACAAGGATCCATTTGGCGAGTGTTACCGGGTCGACGTTGGCCATCCGGGCCACCCGGAACAAGTCCGTCCTCAGAAAGGTGCCGGCCGGAATATCGTCGATCGCAACCGGCACTTCAACCGTGACCGGCCGCGAAAACTGGACAAAGAGGAAAACCCCAACGGCAACAAGCGCGCCAAGCGCGGCGCCAAGAATGATGAAAAGTCTACGCATAATCAACGACCTCTGTCTAAGCCCTGACGGTCAAAGTCCCGTTATTTAATGTTAACCCACACGCCGACATTCCGGGTCAGGAGTTTCTCGCGTTCCTGCCCCAGCCTCAGGCTCGCTTCGCGCACGGCGTCGACGTCGTACATCTCAAGCGCGCGCGCCAGATCAACAAGCCCTTCCGCGGTGGCCGATCCGGAGGCCATCGATTGGGCCGCGGATGCCAGACGCGAGACGCTTGCCCCGGCGGTCCTCGCCGCCGCGACGCGCTCCGCGCGGTCTTCCGCCAGCGCCACCCGGGCCGTGTCCTCGGCGGCCAGCTCGGAAAGTTGAATCAACACGTTGCGCGCTTGCGCGATCTCCAAATCGCGCGCCGATGCGGTTGCGGCAGGAATTGCCGGGCGCGACGAGGCTGGAGCGGCCTCCGGAAGGCGGCTGGTCCACAGGAAGTAGGGGGGCACCGCCATCAGCGCAGCCGCCGCGACGAGCCATGCTCCGGCAGCAGCCAGTTTTTGGCCCTGCAACCGCCCCGCCCGGGCGTAAACCACATTCGCCGTGTCGCCGATCAGGACGGCCAGCATCCCATTCACAGGCATGGCGAGCGCGATCCAGACGGTGGCCAGATGATCGCCAAGCTGCATGCTGCCCTTCGACACCAACGCATGCGCTGCGATGATGATGGCGGCCCAGAACAGGCCGAACAAAACGAATATCACGGGCATGCCGATCACCTGCCACGACACGAATGCCAGGATGATGCCCGCCATCGTGACCGGCAGCGGCAATTGAAAGCGATGCAGGTCGCTGGCGCCGGCAGATGCCAGCAGCACCGCCTGGGCTACCGCCAAAACCCGACCGGGCCAATTGCCGATGAATGTCACCGCGAATCCGGCGCACAAGAGCACGGCGAGGCCGCCCAGCGCGAACCCGAAAGCGCGGCGCGATATTCGCTTCATCGCCGGCGTTTCGTCGGGCGGTTTCCAGCCCATCCGCAGCCCGTATTGGTGCGCCAGGTAGAACACAATCCCGTATCCGGCCAGGCCCAAGAGCGCCACGGCCGCCAAATCCAACATCATGAATGGTATACCCCCGGCGCCTTTGGCCGCCGCGCTCGCGGATCAAGACTGCCCGGCAGACCTCGGCGACTGCTGTAGCGCGTTGCCGCGCGCGCCACGACGTACCAGTGCGCCGATGTTGGCGGCACAACGCTCTCATGACCACGTTGGTTGAGGGCCGCCCGCCACAGCAAACCCGCGTCCGCGTGCGCCGAAGCGGACCGGCGGGTCAGATCAACAATTCTGTCGCCATGCTGAATCAGCTTGACCCGCTTCAGAAGCCCGGGATTAGTGGTGAAAATGATTTCGCGGCCGCCGTGCGCGATGCCATCGCGGGTCAGCAGGGTGAACTTGAGGTAGGGCTGAGCGACGACATCAAGGAAGCCCGCCTCGCCGTTAATGGCCATGGGCTCGTTCAATGCATCCGCCACGAGCTGCGATGCGATACGCTGCCACACTTCTGGCGGTTGTAAACCGAGGCTTGCTTCATGGTCACGCTGACCCCGAAGCATAACCTCTTGTTCGGCCAGCGACTGACGATTTGTACGCCGCATCCCGCCAAGCGCGGACGCCATCAGCGCCAGGCTGGCAAGAAAGAAAAGGCCAAGGGCCGCGATGCCGCCGACGACAGCCGGCGGCGCCAGGTTCACGCCCAAGAGCGAGATACCGGATTGAGGCGTAGACACCGGAACCGGAGTGGCTGGAACGGGGTCGGCGGCCACGTCGGTAATTCCACTTACGGTAAAGGGAAGCTCCGCAATATCCTCGAAGCGCTCGCCGCCCGGCGAAACATAGCTCAACTGGGCCTGGGCTGTGTATCGACCGCTGCCGCTGTTTGATAGTGTGCCGCTGAAGACCCCCCCAGGATCCGCCCTGGCCACCTGCGAATCGACCACCTGGCCATTGGCGTTCAAAAGTCGCGCAAGAACCTCCAGCCGCTCGCCCAATTTCAGTTCGCCGACTGGACGCGTATTTGCCATCACGAGAACTCGAATCGGGACGGGTTGATTGCTCGGATAGCTGCGGTCGGGCCGCGGCTCGGTCACTTGCAGCCATGGCGCGGCCAACACGCTTACCTGCTGGGTCGCCAGCCTCTGCGCGCCAAGCGTTGTGCCATATCCCAACTCATACGTGCCAATTTGGCTCGTGTTCAGGAAGACGCCCGCGTACGCCGCGCCGTCCGCCTTCAGGGCAACACGCGTTTCGATCCCATCCGGCATCCGGACCACAACTCCCAAATCAGTTAACAGCGTCGGCGTCTGGTTGCTGTCGAGCACGCGCACGCGGATCTCCATCGGTTTTCCCTGCGGGTGCGAGGCGCGAGGGGAGAGCCGGTCAATAACGGAGACGGTCTTGACAAAGGGCACCATCACGACGCTCGCCTGCCCCTGGCCGGTCAACTGCACGGTCCACCGCCCTGGTGCGGGTTGCGCTGCGTTGTAGCTCTCGGTCAGGTCCGATCGGGAATACGCGATTCCGGCCTCGCTGGCAATGGCCACCCTCCCGCCAGGTCGGGTGAGGGTGACACTGATGCCGGGGGCGAATTTGATGACGCTGAAAGCGACTTGCGCCAGATTCGCCGGCACGTCGAACGAGACGCTCGTGGGCGCTTTGACGGGCGGCGACGGGATCTGGGCAGGCAGGCCAAACAACCGTTGCTGTATGCGCACGATCGCGTCCATCAACTCCTGTCCGGCTTTGGCTGGCTCAAAGTAATCACCACCGCTTGTCAGCGCGATCTCCTGCCACAAGTTCTTGTAGATGGTGCTGGCCGGATCACTCTTGGTAGCGTCGGACGTCAGCGCAATGGTGAATATCGGGCGCTGGCCATCTGAGAATTCGCGTTGGGCGAGCTCGCGCACCTGCCGATTGCACTCGATCGTCCTGGCAATGTCGTTGGGATCCGCCGGCTGGCACACGCCATCCGACACGAAGATGATCGCGCGCTTGATACTTGGATCGCTGCGCCCCTTATCGAGTTCCGCCCGCGCCAGGCGAAGCGCTTTCAGGACATCCGTCGCGCCCATGTTGTTGTTGTTATCAACGAGCGCCTTTTTCAGCGCAGCCCGAGAATCCTGAGTTTGGATATCCTGCAACGGGAAGACCACCTTCGCCTCGGTGCCAAACATCACAACCGACATCTGATGCCGGGCGCCGGTCTGATCGATGCCGAGCCACTCAGCGAGGAGGTTGGTCGCCGCAAAACGCCATCCGGGATTCTGCACCGAACCATTTGCTGCCAGCGCGGGCGGATCATTGGCCTGCATCGAGCCGGACTGGTCCAGGATCATGACGACGTTCAGGTTGGTCACCCCGGGAATCGTCTCGGCGGTCGCGGGATACGCGACCAAAAGCATGGCCATTGCCGCGCCAAGAATACATTTAATGGCCAGGTCGGCAATACCGGGACGGGGTTTCCAAACGGCGCGGTGTTTCATCGCCTCATGTTGGCGGTGACCATTACCACGGCTGTGTCGCCATTGGCGTAGAAACCCGAGATGCGGCCGGCGTCGATCAGCCCGTTCTTTCGATACAGCGCAATCGCGGCGGCGTTGCCGGCGCGGACATGCAGCCATAGTCGCGGATGCGTTTCAAGGGTGAATCGCAGCAGCCGGGACGCGAATCCGGTGTGGCGGTATTCGGGAAGGACGCCCATGCCGCCCACATACATTTCCAAAGCGTCCCGGCAGAGCTTCGGATACGCGATCAGGTAACCGACCGGATCCCCTTCCCGTTCAGCGACAAGCGTCCACGTGTCTGTCCAGCCTGTGCGGTGCCACAGCCCAAACAACCAGGACGCCCCGCCAAGACAGGCGCGCTCGATCCGGCGCACAGCGGCCCGGTCGTGGCGGCTGGCAGGACGCACGTTGCCCGGACCGCTCCATGTCGCCGGGATCGAGAGCGCGTGCGCCACGAGGTTGGCTGACGCCGTCACGGTGTCAGCGAACCTGGCTCGGCGACGGGGGGAGCGCATGTGCCGGCGGCCACGCATGCTTGGCGAAGCACCGACTGCACTTCCACCACAGGCACCCAGATGCCGCCATTGTTGTCCCAGTAGTAGGTGCCATTCACCTGTCCACCGCCTCGCGCGCTGTTCTGCAGGTCGTAAGTGGTGGCGCGCCCGGTCAGACGCATGTCAATTCCCGACCAGGTCGTTGCGAAGGGCGCCCAGTAGAAGGTGTAATGACCCGGCGCATAAGATCCGGCCGCGCAGCCTTCGCCAGAGGTTCCCTCCGGATGCCACCAGCCCCCGGGCGGATTTGGCAGTGGAACACCCGCGACGCAAGTGCCGGTCTTCGTCCAGGTACGCTGAGAAAGTTCGGCATAACCCTTCCACTCATGGGCGCAACTGGTCGCGATTTCAACCTTGTAGGCGGGCAAGGCATAGGTGTTCGCGGGCGACCGGCTGAACCGGTCAAAGCCTCGCCCAAATGCGCTTGTCAGGCCAGCGCTGGATGTGGCGTAGGCGTATTTGGCGACGGCGCCCTGTTGTGTTCTGGGGTCCGGTCCGTTGTTCCACGACCTGTCCCAAAAGATCCATCCGGGAAGGCTCGCGAGCTGGTTGAACCAGTTCTCGCCGCCGGCGAATCTCCGGCTGCGCACGGTGAGCACGAAGTTCCGCCATACGGCCGCAGCGTAACCCGCCTCGGTAGGGTCGCCCCGAGCATCGACAAGGGAGTTGAGATTATCAGGGCTCTGCGGCGCCGTGTCATAGCCGGTCACGTTGTTATACAGGGCCGGCTGAAGGAAGTAGTTCGTTTCCGCGTTGACCAGCGCGCGTGGGTACGGCGCGCGAAGCACTTCGTTGATCGGGCATGTGGTTTGGACGTTCGCGCTCACGCGCGCCGTCAACACGCCATAGCGCGGCACGCAAATCATTGACAGTCCATCGGCGCTCACAAATGGATCGCAAGGCAACGCGCTGTGCAGATTGTTTGAAACCGGCGTCTGGCACTGCGCCTGGGTCAGGCAGATTTTGGAATTGGTGTCCTCTCTCCACTTCTTTCCGTCCCACACGTAGCGGGTGCTGTAGAAACCTTCAGCGCAGCGATTGGCGCTTTGGTTGGTCTCAACCTGGCACTGGTAGGTAAATGTGACGGGTATGCCTGTATCGTCACACGCGATCTGACCCGTCGCGCCGGTATTGAAGCTCACCAGAATCGAGGAGAATCCGGCGTCGTTGGCGGGGTTCGAACCGAGCGGATGCGCGACGAGCCAGGCATTGGCGGCCACGACGGCCACGTCAGATTCTGCATCGCGCATGCCATTGGCGACATTCAACATGACCGCAATGAGTTGCCTGGCAACACCATAGGACTTGTCCGCGGACGGATTGTTCATGATCGCCAAGAGCTGGGCCTGGTTATAGACGACGCCGCCGACCGTCAACGTGGTGACCGGCCACTTTTCGACATGGTTCTTCCAATAACCAAAGCCTTTCACGCAGCCTTTGCCTGACTGCGGCAACCCGCCTTCACCGCTTGTCGTGCCCACCGGCACTGGCGTTCCGCTGCCGGTGCCGCCCAAAACGGTCCCGGGCAGCGTCCCCCAGGATAGGGCGCCTCGTGCCCGTTGCAGGTCCGTCGTTCCTGCGAGCGTCACGACGACGACAGCGAACACCACCAGTAGTCGCGAGAGCGGTTGAATCGCGGAACGTTGATTCGA
>JBKJQK010000191.1:0-9162 GCA_046594095.1 Anaerolineae bacterium
CTTCTTCGATTCGCCAGCATTCGTCGATCGTCAACGCGAGCGGCTTCTCGATCAGGATGTGCTTGCCGCGCCGGGCCGCCTCGATGGCATAGGCGGTGTGCGTGTCATGCCAGGTGCCGATCAGAACCGCCTCGATCTCCGGGTCGGCCAGCACCCGGGCGGCGTCGTCAGTGGCATAGACGCCGCCATATTGCTCCAAAAAGCGCCCGGCCGCGTCCTGGTTAACGTCGGCGTAGGCGTGCGGACGCAGGCCCTGCACGCGCTCGATGCCGTCCAGATAGAGCTGCGCCCGCATCCCGCACCCGATCACGCCCAGCCGAAGCGCGCTGTTCATCGGTTGTCTCCGTAGGTCAGCAGAACCGTCGGCGGCCGGCCGGGGCTATGCAGCAAATCGTAAGCCATGGGCGCGTCGACCATTGGCACGCGCACCGATCCCAACGAAACAACGCTTACCTTGCGCTCGGCCAGCATCCGCAGGAAGGCGCCCTGATTGCGGTTTTCGGTCCAGCGCCCGTAACCAATCGGGTAGTCGACGTTGCCCTCTTCGTAGACGGTGTCATAGCGTCCCTGCCCGTAGGCAATCGATGGGAAAAAGGTGACCTCACGCGAGTACATCCGGTTCCGGTTGATGTCCATTCCAAATGCGCCGACCCCGACCACGGCGCCCTTGTGCCGGCACAGATCGAAGGCCAGGTTGATCGGCTCGCTGGAAGGCGTCACCACACACAGCACGACGCCGTCCGCGCCAAAGCCATCCGTCATCCCCAGAATGGCGGCCACGGCGTCCTCTTTGTCCGGGTTGAGCGCGCAGTCGGCGCCGTTCTCGAGGGCCTCCCGAATTCGCCGCTCATCGATATCGAGGCCAAGGACTTTGAAGCCGGCCTGTTTGGCGATCTGAACGCTGAGCTGGCCGAGCAGGCCCAAACCGTAGATCACGACGGTCTCGCCGAACTGGCAGCCGGTTCGACGCAGACCGACGATGGCGATGCAACCGAGCGTGACAAACGCGGCCTGATCGAGAGCAACGCCTTCTGGAACCTTCGACGCGAGATTGCGCGGAATGGCCACCCGCTCGGCGTGAATGGCGCACTGGTTCCCCGAGCAGGCCACCCGGTCGCCAATCGCGATATCGGTGACTTCGGGTGATACGGCGAGGACGGTGCCAGCCAGGCTGTAACCCACCGAGGCCGTTCCCTGAATCTGCCCGCGGGGCTCCGGGCCGTCCCACCGCACGCCCTTGCTTCGCAGTTGCGGCGGAGCGGGGTAGTGCAGGCTGGGCTTGCGCGGATAGGTGTCATCGCCGAGCGTCTCCGGATTGGCGGTGCTGTGAATGATGTGCATCTCGGTTCCGCTGCTGATGGCGGAGTAGGCCGTTTCGACCAGTATTTCGCCTGGGCGCAGCTCGGGCACCGGAACGTCAACGACGATGGCGTGACCTTCTTTGGCGACAACTCTCTTCATGCGGGCTCCTTGTGACTTTGGTCCAGGGTTTTCGACACACGGGCCAGCGCGCGCTCGATATGCTGAGTCATCGCCGTTCGCAACGCCTCCACGTCCCGGGTCTCGATCCCGCGCATGATGGCGTCGTGTTCCGGTTCGGTGAACATCCGATAATCAGCCGCCGAGAATCGGCTCAAGATACGCGCCATCCGGAGGGGGCCGCCGATGGTGCGATAGATCTCGACCAGCCGCCGGTTTCCGGCGAGGGTCATGATGTCGATGTGAAAATCCTGGTCGAGCGAGATGTAATGTTCCACCGCACGTGAGAAGTCAGGGGCGTCCAGTAACGACTTCATCTTCGCGCGGATGGTCTTCAGCCGGGCGATATCCGAATCGGTCACGGCCCGAATCACGCCTTCCGCGGAATAACGCTCCAGCGCAAGTCGAACACCATATCCATCGGCCACGACGCCCGCTTCAAGCGTTGTGACAAAAGTTCCCCGGCGCGGATGAATATCCACCAAACCCTCGGCTTCCAGCCGGTGGAGGGCTTCCTTCACCGGCGTCCGGCTTACCCTGAGGCGCGCCGAGAGATCATTCAAATCGAACCGGTGGCCAGGCGGGTAATCATGCCGGAGAATCCCGCGCCGAAGCACCGCGTACACGTCGTCGCGTATGTTCGCGTGGTTGATCGGGTCGATGCCGGCAATGCCGTTTCTAGGAATCAAGTGCTGGTTAACTGTATGAGAAATTTCAGATTTCAGCGATTCTACACACCCGACCGAGTACGTCAAGTGGGGGGATCACTGATACGAACCCGTTAGACCCGGCCCGGCCCCAAATCGACCAAGAACTGCTCGAGGCGCGGGACGATGACCGACCAATCGTAGGAAGCCAGGACGAAAGCGTGCCCGCTCTCGCCCATCCGGGTCTGCCGGGCCGGATCGGCCAGCAAATCGATGACGGCTGAGGCAAAGGCTTCCGGGGCGTCGGCGACGACCATCTCACGGCCACTCTCGACCTCGAAGCCCTCGCAGCCCATTGAGGTTGTGACGATGGCCCGCCGCATTGCCATCGCCTCGAGCAGCTTGAATCGCGTCCCGCCCCCCACCCGCAATGGGGCGATATAGACTGCCGCCCGGGCAATGGCGGCCCGAATGTCGTCCACCCCGCCAGTGACGGTGATGGCGGGATCCGCCCGCAGCGCGTCCAGGCGCGGACTGGGTTTCTGACCCACGATCCACCAGCGCGCGTCGAGCCGGGCCGCCTTGACCCGCGGCCACACTTCCGACCCGAACCATAGCATCGCGTCGATGTTTGGGCGGAAATCCATCTTGCCGGTGAACACCAAATTGGGTCCGGGTTCGTCGATGGCGAATTTGTCGTAGTGGGCGGTCTCGATACCGTTGAAGATGACCTGCGGGTTGATGGCCGGGTCGAGCCCGCGCAGCAGGGCCGCGTCCTGGGGCGACACGGTCAGCGTCGCATCAGCGGCACGGGCCGTCCGGCGCTCAAAGGCCCTGAGCCGGCGCGCTTGGACAAAGGAGTAGGCGGCGGCGTGCCAGCGGCGCGGGTTGCGCAAGTCGGTTTCGCACGACCGCTGCTGAAGCAGGTATTCGCAGTTGTGGTCGTCAAAAACCAGCCGGCCGCCCCCTGCCTGGAGGGCGTCGCGCAGGGCGAGACCGTAGCGGGCAAGCTCAATCCCTTCAACCAGGACGACGTCAAATGCAGCCTCGGCCAGCCAGGCCCGGGCGCGGGCAAGAAACTCGGGCGTCCACAGCCGCCAGGCCATGTCGGGCAGGCTCGAGGTCGCCAGGGTGAGCAACCGGCGAGCGGTTGTGCGCCGCGGAGCCGGCACAGCCACAATCCGCGCACAGGCGGAAGCCAGCGTCGGATGGGGCGTCTCGCCGGGCTCGGCGAACGAGAGCAGCCATACCTCATGATGTTTGGCCAACCCGGACAACAGGCCCCAGTTGCGCAGGGCGGTCCCCTGCCGCGGCGGGTAAGGGAGCTGGGGGGTGAGAAACAGGATGCGCATCGTGACAGGCTCGGGCCATTTTAAGTGAACCGCCAGAACTCCTTGCCGATCGAACGCGGCGCCAGATGTCATCGAGGCCAGGCGAATCTCGGGCCGTTGGCTGCTTAACAGAAGAACGAAGAACCGAAGCTGCGGAATACCGAGAATCCCGGGCGCTTCGGTTTGCCTTCCTTTTTCGTTCTCCTGTTAAGCGCGCGACAGGCCCCCAGGCTTGGAGATGGCCAGGCCGCGGAGCGCATCCCGCGAATCACGCCCCGCCCAGGACCTCCTCATAAACCGCCGCGGTTTCGCGGGCGGCGCGGGCCCAGGAAAAGGCAGCCGCCCGGGCCAGGCCGCGCCGGGAGAGATCGGCCCGCAGATCGGGATCGGCCCATACGTTGCCCAGGTGGCGGGCCAGCAATCCCGAGTCGCCGGCGGCGTGCAAAAGCGCGGCATCACCGGCCACCTCTGGCAGCGCGCCGGCTGCCGCGCAAATCACCGGTACGCCGCGGGCCATCCCCTCAAGCACGGTCAGGCCAAAGCCTTCGGACAGTGAGGGGGCCACGACGACGCGGGCCCTCGAATACAACGTATCAAGCTCAGCGTCGCTGACCCGCCCGGCGAAGCGCACCCGCTCAGCCACACCCAGCTCAGCCGCCAGCCGGGCCGGCTCGGTATCGCCCCACCCCGGCTCGCCCACGATCACAAGCCGGACCCGCGCGGCTTCCGGGCGGGCCAGGACCCGCAGCAGGATGGCGAGGTTCTTGCGGGGCTCAAACGTGCCCACGAAGAGGACGAACGGATCGGCCTCGTCGGGAGCGCGGGTCGCGCGGATGGGGATGGCCCCGGCCTCAGCCACGACCGTGGTCTTGTTCGCGGACGTTGGACCCAGCAGGCGGGCGATTTCAGCGGCGGTGAAGGCGGAGACGGCGATGATGCCATCCGCGCGATCGGCGGACGCCGCTGTCCCGCCGTAGTAGCGCCGGCCATCAGGCCCCATCACCTCGGGGTGCTCGACGAAATACAGGTCATGGATCGTGACGACCTTGCGGAAGCGCCCGCGCGGCGCGATGAAGTCAGGGGAGTGGATCAGGGCCAGCCCGGGGAAACGCGCGGCCAGCTCGATCGGCCAGGCAACGGGCTCAACCGGGTGGTGGGCGGGCGTGACCGCGCGGTGGGCGGTCACGCCTTGCGGCACCCAGGCGGTGTCCTTATCGCGGCGATCGAGCAAGAGCGCGAGGTCGAACCCCAGCTCGGGCAAACCGGCCAGGCCAGTAACAAGCCCGCGGGTGTACTGCGAGATTCCAGCCTTGCGATGGAACATCAGACGGCAATCGACCGCGACGGTCGGGCGGCCCATCTAGAGAATCACCGCCCTCTCGTGCCTTAGCAGCCACTCCTTCGCCGCCAAACCCGCCCGGTAACCGGTTAACCGGCCGCGAGAGCTCAGCACCCGATGGCAGGGAACAATGATGAGGACCGGGTTCGCTGCGTTGGCCCGGCCCACTGCGCGCGGGGACGTTGGCGCATGAATGCGCCTGGCCACCTCGGCGTAGCTGATGGTCTGGCCAAAATCGACTGCCTGCAACTGGGCCCAGACATCGCGTTGAAAGTGGGTGCCGTCGAGCTGGACGGGGACATCAAACACCTTGCGCTTGCCAGAGAAATACTCTTTAAGTTGGCGTTTGGCCAGCATGGCTACCCCGCCTGAGCGCAAGACCGCGGCGGTTTCGGGAGCAACCACATTGATCGCGGTGACCGCGTCGCGGGTGGCCTCGATCAACAATCGTCCGATGGGGGAATCTAGCGTAACCTGGAACATAATGCGCCCGTTTGCGCGCAAGTGACCTATGGAGCCTGACTTGGGCGGGATCGGTCGAGAAATTATAATCTCGGTGGCACTCAGAATGCAAAGTTATCCCCAAAGCCGCCTCCTTATCCCCAGAAAGGTATCGACTTGTCCACAAAATGAAATAGTTATGTCATATTGTTCATCCATTATTGGTAAGTTTATGTCCATGTTTAGCTCAGATTAGCGCCACCTGTGGCGGATTGAGGGAGAATTTGGACTACATGTGGCCGACAACAACGACGGTTTGGGACGTTCTGGCGTAACAACATGGGGATTCAAAGGTGGGAGAAGTTGTGGATAACGGCTCGTTCCCATGCCTGTTTTGGTTTCAGGTTGTTCCATGCCTGGTGCCGGCGCGTGGTCCCACGGCTGCTTCTCGGCGTATTTCTGCTTTCAGGCTTGCGTTTTGATGTGCCGATCAGCGCGGACCGGGGCGCGATGCTCGATCGCTTGCTGGCCGGCAAGTCGTTCGATTTGGTTTCGTGGATCGCGGGGGCGGGCGCTGGGAAGATCGGCCAGGAACTCGTCGCCGCGCAACATGGCATGACCGCCGACGCCCAGGCCCAGTTCGTCCGCGACTTCGTCAGTCGCATTGCCGAGTTTCAGCGGCTCGACGCCGAGGTCGACCGGATCTATACCGATCCAACGACGATTGACCCAGCGGCGGCTTCGATCATCCCCCGCGCGCAGCGTGACGCGGCGCGAGCGTCCATCAACGCGCGTCAAGAGCTGGCTGAGGCCATCCTCCAGGAGCAAATCGAAAGTGTGTTGCGCGACGAGGGGTTTACCCTGGGTGGCCAGGTGATGCCGCCCTTGCGTTTCAAGATGACCCAGTTGCCGAATGTGCTGATCGTGTCCCGGCGCGATCGGATCGAGCGGATCGACCAGCGCGAATTGAATGTCGGCCTGACCGTCGATCAGTTTGACGCAATTGAGAAGGCGACCGAGAAACGCTTTGACGTGTCCTCATATGTCACCCCGATCGGCGGTTTGGGCGCCTACCCCACCATGCTGCCCGAGACCGCATCCCTGAACTTCACGATCGACACCGCCGCGCACGAGTGGTTGCACAACCACCTTCTTTTCCGCCTCGCGCCGGTCGCCATGGCTTACAACGACGACCCCATCGCTCGAACGATCAACGAGACCACCGCCGTCATCGTCCAGCGCGAGATCGGAAAGCGCGCCCGGCAGCGCTACTACCCGGAGCTCGCATCCGCCCCCGAGCAGGTCCGGGCCGAGGCCGCCCTGGCGACCGACACCCGCGCGGCCCAACCAGCGCCCTTCAACTTCAACGCCGAGATGCGCGAAACCCGCATGCGCGCGGATGAGCTCCTGGCCGCCGGCAGAATCGATGAGGCCGAAACCTACATGAATCTTCGCCGCGCGAACTTTGTCGCCAACGGCTACGCGATACGCCGGCTGAACCAGGCCTACTTTGCCTTCTACGGCGCCTACAACGCGGAGCTGGGCGGCGCGCCGACCGCCGGTAGTGATCCGATCGGCCCAGCCGTTCAGGCCTTGCGCGAACGCAGCGCCACATTGGGCGACTTCATTCGCGCGATTGCACGGGTTCGCACACTGGCCGACGTGCAGCAGGCGGGGCGCTGACCGTGCCCACATCGTCCCGGGCATTCATCTGGACCACAGATTTCGCCTGCGCCGGCCCAGGCTGAGTGAACTGCCAGAACTTTTTGACGATCGAACGCCGCTCCAGAAGCCTTCGAGCCCAATTGAATCTCGGGCTAGCAGGTTGACGTTGGTTCGAAAGCATTTGAATCGCGCATCCGGCGACCATGCCATCGCTCACTCAGGGCTGTTCCAGCTTCATGCGGGTGTTCTCGGTAGTGCCAAAGGCAAACTTCTTGGTCACCTTGCCCGCCAGATCAATCAGATCACCCGTATAGGTGGAAGTGAAACGATCGGGGCCATCCATTTGGATCGAGTGGAATATTCTAGCTTTTCCCGTGTTCTTGCCCTGGTCATCGAAGGTAAACACCTCAAACATGAGCTGATATGCATTGCCGGAACCGGTCCAGAGGCCGCGCGCCGACCCCGTTACAGCCGGGTTCCTCATGCTCGTTTCGACCATGTTGCCATCGGCAAAAAAAGTGAACATTGCCTGAAATGGGGCGCGCGGATTGCCGTCAGATTTTAGGACATTGTGGTTCCAGAGGCCAACCAGGCTCGGCGTGGCGCCAGAAACGTTTCTTGCCGCACAGGCGGTCGTGGTCAACACCGCCAGCAGGCTGATCCCGGTCAGAAACGTGAGGATTCGTTCGTTGTTCATACGATGGCTCCTGTCTTGATTGAGTTGCTAACCCACGGGCATGTCCTCCGTCGTCCACCCAATCGTCCACGTTTCGGTGAGGGTGATCGCGTGTGCGCCCCGGATGACTCTGCCCACGCGCCCAGCCTAGCAAAGCAGCGGGCGCAATGCCCCAGAAAATTCCGCTAAAATTCCACAACATGCCGGGACCCGTGTCTGCTCCCTTTGCGACGTTATCCTTTGGCGCGCTGCTCAAACAACTGCGCAAACGGGCGGGCATGACGCAGCGCGACCTCGCCGCCGCCGTAAAATACAGCGATTCATTCGTCTCCAACCTGGAGAAGGAACAGCGTCAGCCGGATCTCGACGCCGTGATCCACACCTTTATCCCGGCGCTGGGTTTGCAAGATGATCACAATGTCTCTGCAACGCTGATCGAGCGCGCAGCCGTCGCCCGGGGTGAGCGGCCGCCTCCTTCGATGACCCCGCAACACACCCCACAGCAGGTGCTGCAGGAAGGACGAACAGAGAAGATATCTCCGCTGCCCGCCACACCCATCGCATTAATTGGCCGCAGCCAGGAAGTCAGTCAGATTTGCAATCGGTTGCTCGGACACACTGGCCGCCGCTTAACTCTGGTGGGGCCACCTGGCATCGGCAAGACGACCCTGGCGCTGGAAGTCGCCACCCGTCTGCAGCATCACTATGCAGATGGGGCCAGATTTGTGGCACTCGCCGCCGTCAGCGAGCCAGAGTTGATGGTAACCACGATTGTCGCCAGCATGGATATCGGCGACACAAGACCCAGGCCGCCCAAAGCCAGACTGATTGAGTTCTTGCGCCGCAAATCCATGCTGCTAGTCCTGGACAACCTCGAACAGATTCGCGATGCCGCGCCCTTGATCGCAGAACTGCTCGCGGAGTGCCCGCGGCTGTGTATCCTGGCAACCAGCCGCGAACGACTGCACCTGCGCGCCGAACAACGCGTCAAAGTGCCTCCACTCGGTCTCGAATCCGCGGTCGAATTGTTTGTCCTACGTGCTCAAGCTGTCGATGCGGATTTCAAACTCACACCCCATAACCAGCCGACGATCGAAGTGATTTGCAAACAATTGGACCGTCTTTCGTTGGCGCTGGAGTTGTGTGTAGGGCAGGTGGATGTGCTCTCCCCCGCACAACTTCTGGCGCAATTGCAAGACCATCGGCTGGATGTGTTGGTGGAGGGCAGCCACGACTTGCCGCCTCGCCAGCGCACGTTGCGCGCGGCCATCGAACACAGTTACAGGTTGTTGGATGAGGAGGAGCGCTCTCTTTTTCGGAGCGTTGGCGTCTTCGTGGGTGGATTTGATCTCGCGGCAGCCGAAGCGGTGAGCAACTGGCGACAGGAGGCACGCGGTTGACCCGAGAGGGTTCTCCCGTGTCATGGATGTTGAACAGCACAACGCCCGCGCCGCGCTGCGTTGGCTAATCGATCACAAGAGCTCGCTGGCGGGTGTGTTGGCCCAAGTCGTTGACGTTTATGCTGAACGACGAGGTCTGCAGTCTGAGATCAGGCGTTGGATGGCCGAGGTGCTAGCGCCTGAT
>JBKJQK010000210.1:0-6160 GCA_046594095.1 Anaerolineae bacterium
CCGTTTCATCAAGCAACCGTTTGAGCAACTCGGCCACGCTGATCCGGCCACGAACCGATTGAGCGCGCGACAGGGTGTCGATGGCAGTTTCGGCCCGGCTCCGGTCACCCGCCTCCAGCAACGACAGCCGCTCGGCGAGCTGCGCCCAGGCCGATCGCGCGGTGTCGCGCCGGTCAAACAAAAGCGCGAGGCCATAGTCGCTCACCCCAAACACCGGGGACCGCAGCGCGCCCGCAATCGCCGCGTCATCATGGGGGGTCTCGATCGCCCGCATCAGGTTGATGACGTCACGGACCTCCGGGCGCTCGAAGAAGCCCGCCCCGCCCACGGTCAAATACGGGATTCCGGCCCGCTCGAGCGCGTCTTCATAGGCTTTGAACGACGACGCCGCCCGGCACAAGATGGCCACATCGTCATAGCGCAGCGGCCGCGGCTGGCCGTCTTCGCCAATCAGCCGCAGCCCGCCGCCGCCCACCCAGCCTGCGATCTGACGGGCAGTGCCGGCCGCCGCCCGCGCGCGCGTTTCGGCCGGGCGCTCACCGTCACCCTTGATCGCCAGATGAAGCTCGATGTGCGGAGCGACAAATCCGGGCTGGGGCACGGCTCGCTCGGCCGCCAGGGGTTCGAAGGCCTGCTTCCAGACCGGATCGTCGTCGCGGGCGTCGCCGAGCACAGGCCGCAGCAGCGCGTTCAAGCCGTCGAGCAGGGCCTGATGGGCGCGATACGACCGCCCGACCATGATGTGCGCGCCTGGGCCGCCCGCGGCGATGACCCGCTCCCTTTCAGCCCGGATGACGCTGACGTCACCTCCCCGGAAACCATAGATGGCCTGCTTTCCGTCGCCAACCACAAACAGCCGGCCAGGCTTGCCGGCCAACAGGCGGGCCAGGCGGGCCTGGCGGGCGTTGGTGTCCTGATACTCATCCACCAGAACGGCCCGGGTCTCGGTCCGCCAGTACTTCAGCGCGGCCGGATGGCGCTCGAGCAGGTCCAGGGCCACGCTCTCCAGATCGTCGAAATCGAGTTGCGCTCCGGCCGTCTTGTCGCGCGCATAACGATCCGCTGCCGTCTCGAATGCGCGCCGGATGGCGGGCGTAAGCCGGAGCGCGGCGAGGTCCTGATCCCAGGCGGGCTTTTTTTCGAGCAGCGGTTTGATCACCGGGTCATACACCTCGCGGACGGCGGCGATGAGCGGTTTGGGGTTGTCGTCGCCCCAGTTGGCGGGCCGGCCCGCGTTCTTTGGCAGCGCCCCAGCCAGGCGGGGCAGATTGTCGATCAGGGCCTGGATGTCCTGGGTTTCCCAGGCCGCCTCGATGGCCGCCCAGGCCACGACTGCGGCGGCCAGATGCGGGACCAGCGCATCGTCCTTGCGGGCCGCATCGGCGAAGGCCGGCCCGCGGCGAATGGCCGTCAAGTCCCGCATCGCGTCGCGCACGCCCGGGTCCTCGATAAACACAGCCAGGGCGGACCGGGCGGCCGAGCGCCAGATCAGCTCGAGCTCGGCAGGCTCGCGTTTAAGCGCAATGGCTGCCTCGCCCCGGCGGGCCAGCAAGTCGGTCAAGAGTTCGGCCAGGCCGTCCAATCCAAACGCATCGACGCAGGCCAGAAGCGCCTCATCGGGCTCGGCCTCGTCAAGACACATCTGGACAGCCTCGGCCCGCAGCAGCGCGCCCTGGGTTTCATCGAGCAGGCCAAAACGCGGATCGACCGCCGCCTCGGCCGGGTGCGAGCGAATGATCTCGCCGCACAGGCTGTGAATTGTCCCGATCCGGGCCGCGTCCATCTGGCGATAGATCAATTCCCAACGGGCGCAATCGGCCTCGGAAAGCCCGGGCGCGCGCAGATAGGCGCCGATCCGGTCGCGGATCCGGTTGCGCATCTCCAGGGCCGCCTTGCGGGTGAAGGTGATGGCGATGACCGAGCGGACCGGCAACCCGTCCTCCAGGAGCGAAAGATACCGGGCGACCAGCGTGCGGGTCTTGCCGGCCCCGGCGCCAGCGGTGACGACGAGGTCGTGTCCGCGGGCCACAACCGCCGGGCGCTGTTCGGAACTGGGTTGAAGAAAGTCGAGGATGCCCATCATCATTGGCGCGGGCGGTAGTGCCAGCAATACTCGCGGGCAGGGCAGTACTCGGGACAGCCTGCCTTCGGCGGGCGCGGCTGGAAGCGGCCGGCCCGCGCCCCATCCACGGCCCGCCAGGCGTGGCCCACCGCCACGTCGATGGCGGCGGGCGCGCCGCCCGCATAACTGCTCAGGTTAAGATCGGCCTCCGTCGCGTCGCGCAACGACCAGTACACGCCTTCGGCCGGCAGAGGCAGGCCTAGACCATCGCGGACCGCCAGGGCATACAGGGCGACCTGCAAGCGGGTGCCCTCGAACTGAAGTTGATCGGGGCTGATGGATTTGGCGGCGCTGCTCTTGTAGTCGACGACCCGCAATCGGCCTGTGTCATCCCGATCAATCCGGTCAATCCGGCCGATGAACATGAAGGCGTCGGCGTCGCGGCGGACGAAGACCGGCCGCGGGCCAAAGTCGGCCTCGAGCATGACGGGCTGATAGCCGCTCGCATGCAATCCAAGGGCATTGGCAGCGATGACGTCGAGGGCGGCGGCCCGATCATGAGGCCACCAGCGGTCGGGCTGAAAGCCCTGCTCCAGCGGAGCCGCATCCAGAAACCGCTCCGCGATCTCGCCCGCGCGCTTCGCATACGCATCCGGGTCGAGCTCGGGCGCCGCAATCTCGGCGGTGAAGATGCCGGCCAGCGCATCGTGGTAAATCGAGCCCATTTGGCGCGTATCGGCGCGGGTCGCCGGCTCGGGCATGGGCTGGGCCCGCAGCAGCTTGGCGGCGAAGTAGAAGAACGGGCACGTGAGATAGGTTTCAAACTGGCCGGAGCTCCAGCGGTGAGTGGTCCCAAGCCGCCCGCCAAAATGTCCAGCCCGGGCGTCAAGCGCCCCATCGGTTTCGGCTGCGCCATGGGCGGCCCGCAGGCGGAGGATATCGGCGGCGGATTGGACCCGGGCCAAGCCAGCCGCGATCTCGGGCGGTGTCGCGCTGGAGATCGGCGCGCCCGCCAGACTGGCCTGAAGTTCGACCGCCGAGGCGCATTCCGAGGGCGGGGGCAACCACAGGCTGTTCAGCGAACGCGGTTCCACCGCGATAATCCGGAGCGTCTCGGTCCAGAACGCGGACGGCTCCCAGACCGCGCCGCCATCAGACAGGCGGGCCCGGGTCAGGAGCAGCCGGCGCGAAGGACGGGCGACGGCTTCATAGAAGAACTCGATCTCAGCGCTCTCGAGGGCGGGCGGAAGGGTCCGGCCCGACCTTGCGGCAATCGCCCCCAAATCGCTGTCGCGAAGCAGCGCGTTCTCGCGCAGCGGCTGGGGAAATTCGCCCTCGCCAAGGCCGATCAGCGCGACCGCCTCAAACGGCACGCCGCGGGCCTGAGTGACACCGGCGATCAACAGCGCGGGGCCTACAGGCGACTCGGGACTGTAGGCCTGGGCGGCGATCAGACCATCCAGCTCGGCGACATATTCATCGAAAGTATAGGTTTGTTCCGTTTCCAGAACCTGGGCCGCCAGGACGAGGGCGCGTAAAGCGACTTTGAGCGCCGCGACGGCCGCCAGGTCGCGCCGGGCCAGGGCTGCGTCCCCGACCGGAAGTCCGGCGACCCGAATCCGGGCGATCAGACCCAGGCTTGGGGCGCGCTCGCCGGCAAGTTCGTAGGGTTGGGCGTTGGGGTCATCGCCCATGAGATCCTCGAGCCACGCGCAAAAAGTTCGCAAATCAGTCCTGGCAGGGGGCTCGATGGCGCGCGCAAAGCCATCAAATTTGTCGGCCAGTCCCGCGGGTCGCGCACCCGCGTCGCCCGGCGCCTCCTCCGGATCGGGGTCATCCAAAGGGTGAGACTCCAGAAAGACAAGACCGGCCCGCCACGCGGCATGGCCGCCCGTGATCGCGGCCGCGCGCGATCGCGCGTCGAGGCCATCGGCGTCCGCGCTCGAGATGCCGCCGGGGACCGCGAGTGACCAGTCGAAATACGGTGAGCGCCAGACCTCGACGACTTCGCGGCGACGGAGGGTCGGATTGCCATCCGGGCCGGATTCGGACAGGGCAAGCAATTGGCGGAGCGCGGCGATGGCGGGATTTCCAGCCAGGGGCAACCCGGAGATCCAGCGCAGCGGCACGCCAAACTCCAGGGCGGTCTCCGCCAGCGCATCGCGATAGGCGCCCGGTGAGCGGGCCAGGATCGCCATTCGGTCGAGCGGGATTCCGTCGATGACCGCCCGCGACTTGATCCAGCGGAGCGCCTCGCGCGCCTCACCGGACCGGTCGGGAGCCTCGATCATCTCCACCGCCGCGCCTGCGGGCGACCGGTCGGCCGCCCGCCCAAACAGGCCGGCAGCCAGGTGAACGAGGGCGGGACCCGAGCGCGACTTCGCGCCAGGCAGAGGCTCGGCGTTCACGCCCAGGCGACGGGTCAGATCCAGGCGCGCGCGATTGAGGCGCGGATGGCCACGATCCCGCCCGTCCATTTCGCCAGTCAGGGTCACGACACAATCTGGGACGCGCGCCGCGAGGATCTCGATCAGGCCGGACTGGACTTCGCTCAAGCTGTCAAAGCCATCGACGCACAGGCAGGCCCAATCTGCGCCCACCTGAGGCGCGCGGGCGGACAGCGCCTCGAGGGCCAGCCAACCCAGGCCGGCCCGATCGGCCCAACCGCGCTCGCGCAGCGCATGCTGATAGCGGTCATAGATGACGGCCAGGTCGATCAGGCGCGCCTCGCCGGCGGCCCAGGCCAGAACCTGCTCGGGCAGAACCCGGCCCGCCTTGAGTTCGGCGATGCGCTCGGAGACGGACTGGATGAAGCCGGCCGTGCGCCGAATAGACGCGTAGTGGACGAGCGGCGCGCCAGTGACGACATCGCGAAGGAGGCGATACAGCACAGGCTCGTCAGGCTGAATGATGCGCTCGCCGGCCCGGTCGAGGCAAAATCGGTACAGGTCGTCAAACAAGAGTATCCGGACGCCGAGAGCGCCCCCGAGGCGGGCCAGGCGCTCGCGAGCCGACTGGGCCTGAAGCGCGCTCGACACGCATAGGATCGTTATGCGAAGACTGCGCGCGGCCGCCTGAACGCGGCGAAGCGCGAAATCGGTCTTGCCGCTGGCGGCCGGGGCGACGAGGAGTTGAGCGGGCATGGTTTCGCGCCTACGTCTGCCGGAACTGAAGGACCCCGGCCTGATCGAGCAGCGCATCGATGCGGGCGATTCGGTCGGGGGACGGGACGTGACGCGGATAACGCGGGCGGGCCCGGTCATCGATCCACGGCCCGCGCCAGCCGGCGGTCAGGCTGACGAACTCACGCGCAAATGGCTCGCCATGCTCAAGGCAGCCATCCAGGACCACATCGACGTATGACTGGACGATCGGATTGGCTTCAGACGGGGCTTTTAGGCCGGCGCACTCATAGGTCCAAATCGCGCCGGGCGGCAGGCTGGCGCCGTCGAGTAGATCGACCGCCGACCGTTGGACAGCCACCCGCTTATGCGATTTTTCGCGGGCGTCAAAGGATGGCAGACTGGCCGGCTCAATCCGGGCAATGACCCCGTTGCAGACCGCTCCCGACGTCCGCATTACGCCCAGATACGTTATGCGATCCGCCGCCACCGGGGCAAACCAACCGCGCCTCAGACCGGAGACGCGGGCGTAGATCGCTTCGCCCGTTGCGCCGGTCAACCCGCGGCTTCGGGCGTTGATCAGGCTGCCATATCCGAAGAGAAATGTGGTCGTCATGCGTAATGGGTATTCTAAGTGAACCGAAAGAACTTCCTGACGATCGAACGCCACGCCGGAAGCCGCCGAGCCCAATTGAATCTTGGGCTATCGGCGGCGGCTTAACAGAAGAACGAAGAACGGAAGCTTATGGAAGGTCAAGAATCCCGGGTGCTTCGGACCGCCTTCCTTCTTCGTTCTTCTGCAAAGTGCTCGCGACAGGCCCTGGTGTGGCCATGACTGGCGCGGGGTATTTGACCAAGGGGTGTCCAGAACTTTTGACGACTGACTTAGTCGAGCGCTTGGGTTCACAGGCGTGTTTTTCGATTACACGGAAGCAGGGGCGAGGTTGACACTTCGGGCGGGCGTGGTACAGTTTTC
>JBKJQK010000233.1:0-10496 GCA_046594095.1 Anaerolineae bacterium
TGATGTCACGGAGGAGCCGGTTGAACAACCAGGCGTCTTCATTGGCGACGCGATCGCCGACGACGCCGGCAACGCGCAGACCAGGAACCGTCTTCAACTTGTCGGAAATAAGCTGCAGTGCGCTCTCCCAGGCGGCCTCTTGAAGCTTGCCGTCCCGCCGAATCATCGGCCGGGTAATCCGGTCGGCCGCGCGCGTGTAGTGATGGGCCATCCGGCCTTTGTCGCATAGCCAGATTTCGTTGACCTGCTCGTTCTGGCGGGGCATCACGCGCTTGATTTCCTGGCCGCCGTCGGCGGTATTGAGACGCGTGTTCAGCGTGGTGTTGCAGCCGACCGCGCAATGCGCGCACACGCTCGGCGCGCCCTCGAGTTCCCACGGCCGCGCCTTAAATCGGAAGTCCGCGGTGGTCAGCGCGCCCACCGGGCAAATATCGGTCGTGTTGCCGCTGAAGTAACTGTCAAAGCCGGGGTCGCTAAAGGTGATGATTTCCATCCCGCGCCCGCGCTCATGAAACTGGAGCACATGGTCGTCGGCGATCTCGTCCTGAAAGCGGACACACCGCGAACACTGGATACAGCGCTCGCGGTCGAGGAAGATCAAATCCCCCAGTGGGGCATGTTTGTCGTTGTGCTGCTTGTCAGCGTAGTCAAAGCGGCTCACCCCCGGACCATGGGCCAGGGTCAGGTTCTGGAGCGGGCACTCGCCGCCTTTGTCGCAGATCGGGCAGTCCAGCGGGTGGCTGGTGAGCAGAAACTCCAGCACATCCTCGCGCGCCTCGGTCACGACCGGTGTCTGGGTCCGGACGGCCATGCCCTCGCTGACCGGCGTTGTGCAGCCGGTATTGAGCTTGGGCTGCCACGCGATGACGGTGTTTCCCTTGTCGTCCTTGACGATCTGTCTGGTGGCCGGATCCATCTTGGGCGTCCCAATCTCGACCAGACACATCCGGCACATGCCGACAGGCTTGAGCTTGGGGTGGTAGCAAAAGACCGGGATGTCGTTGCCGATTCGCTTGGCGGCGTCGACGATCAGCGTGCCCCTGGGCACGGCGACCGGGACGCCATCGATGGTCAGGTTGATCAGATCAGCCATGGTTTGCGCTTCGTTTGCCTTAATATCCGCAGCTTAATGCTGAGTGTGGGCGCCGTGCGTGTCGCGCGCCAGTTCGGCCTTGTACTCGGGCGAGCCGCCCTTCTTCTGCTGGATGAAGTCCACGTAATCCTGTTTGAAGTGCTTCAACGTGAAGGTCATCGAGCTGGTCGCAAACTCGCCCAGCGGACAGAAGCACTTGCCGATGATCTGCTTGTTGACTTCGCCAATCATGTCGACATCGGCCATTGTCCCCTCGCCGCCGAGAAGCTTGTCGTAGATTTTGAGCGCCCAGTGGGTGCCTTCGCGGCAGGGGGTGCATTTTCCGCAGCTCTCATGCTTGAAGAAGCGGATCATCTTGCGCGCTGCCCAGACCATGTTTATGCTGTCATCCATGAAGATGAACGAGCACGAA
Organism: Anaerolineae bacterium; assembly: GCA_046594095.1. Lineage (GTDB taxonomy): Bacteria > Chloroflexota > Anaerolineae > J036 > Brachytrichaceae > Brachythrix. Next base: position 1,506 of record JBKJQK010000233.1, read on the forward strand.
CCAAGGACCGAGCCAATGCCGGCCATCGACTCGTAGTCGAGCTTGGCCCCAAAGTTTGCAGCCGGGATGATCGGGCTGGACGAGCCGGCCGGGAGGACGGCCTTGATCGGCCGGCCAGTCGATGAGCCGCCTGCCATATCCAGCAATTCCTGAATACTGTATTTGCCAAGCGGGAGCTCATAATTGCCCGGGTTCTTGACATGTCCGGAGACGCTGAAGAGCTTGACCCCGCTGCTCTTCTCGGTTCCGAACTGGCGATACCAGGCAGCCCCGTTCAAGATGATCCACGGAACGTTGGTCAGGGTCTCAACGTTATTGATGACGGTGGGCTTGTTATACAGGCCATTTGTCGCCGGGAAGGGCGGCTTGAGCCGGGGCTGGCCGATCCGGCCTTCCAGAGACTCGAGCAGGGCCGATTCCTCGCCGCAGATATAGGCGCCCGCGCCATAGTGAACGCGAATGTCGAGCGCGTAGGTCCCGCCCATCAGATTCTTGCCGAGCATCCCCCGCTCGTACGCGTCGGCCAGAGCCTTCTCGAGCTCGCGGCCCGGCTCGGAGAATTCCCCGCGCAGGTAGATATAAGCCAGGGAAGCGCCGATGGCGTAGGCGCACAAAGCCGTGCCCTCGATGACCTGATGCGGGTTATTGCGAATCAGCTGGTGATCCTTGAAGGTCCCCGGTTCGCTTTCGTCGCCGTTCACGACGACATATTTCGGATAGACGTCCTTGGGGATGAAGCTCCACTTCAACCCGGCTGGGAATCCGGCCCCGCCGCGGCCGCGCAACCCGGAGTCCTTGACCGCGCCCAGGACTTCCTCGCCTTTCATCGTTGTGAGCGCCTTTTTCCAGGCGGCATAGCCGTCATTGGCCATGTAAACGTCAATCTCGCGGATATTCGGGACATCGAGATCGCGCAGGAGGAGATGTTTTTCCATTTCTGTTTTTTGCAGCGGCTATTTCCGCAGCGCATCGATCATCTTGTCGAATGCTTCCGCTGTGAGGTCATAGCGATAGTCGCCGTCGACCTGGCACACCGGCGCCCGGTTGCAGGCGGCGATACACATGACGGCGTGCAAGGTGATCTTGCCATCGGCGGTTGTCTCTCCAGCTTTGATGCCGAGCTTCTGCTCGCAGTGACTCACGAAGCTGTCGGCCCCCCGCAGCGCGCATGGCAGGTCATCGCACACATCGATGACGTGCCTGCCGACCGGCTGCTCGTAGTACATGGTATAGAAGCCAACCACCGACTTGACCTCGGTCGGGTCAAGTTCGCAGATTGACGCAACCTCGCGGATGGCGTCCTCGCTGCAATACCCATATTCGGCTTGCGCGAGGTCGAGCAGCGGCATGACGGCGCTGCGCTTCGTGGGGTAGTTCGCCAGCACCTTGTCGATGTCGGCGGCTCGGTTGTTTCTCAACATGTTGGTTTGCGGTGTGGCCGGCCGCTTAGCGGTCGACCTCGCCCAGAACAATATCGACGGATCCGACAATAGCGACAAGATCCGCGATCAGCGCGCCCTTCGACATCAACGGTAGCGCTTGCAAGTTGCACAACGACGGGGCCCGGAAATGGACCCGGCGCGGCTTGGGACCGCCATCGCCATGGATATACACGCCGAACTCACCCTTGCCGCTTTCAACCGCGAAGTAGACCTCGGCGTCGGGCCCACGAAATCCCTCCGTCCACAGCTTGAAGTGGTGGATGAGCGACTCCATTGAGTAGGCGATTTCGTGTTTGGGTGGGGGCGCGACCTTGCGATCGTCGGTCATCACCGGTCCGGGTGGCAGGCGATCCAGGGCCTGGCGGATTATTTTCAAGCTCTGAGTGAACTCATCCATACGGCAGCGATAGCGGTCGTAGACGTCGCCGCGCGTCCCGAGTGGAATGCTGAAGTCGAAGTGGTCGTATGACGAATATGGGAACGCCTTGCGGATGTCATAGTTGACGCCGCTTCCGCGCAGGCTTGGCCCGGTCATCCCAAAGGCAATCGCGTCGGCCTTGCTGACGACCCCTACCCCAATCGTGCGCTCTTTCCAGATCGGGTTTTCCTTGAGCAGGCGTTCATATTCGATGATGCGCGCCGGAAAAACATCCATTACCTTCTTGACGAGGTCAAAGAAGACAGCAGGCACGTCGCGCCACAGGCCGCCCGGCCGGAAGTAGCTGCTCATCAGACGCGCGCCCGAGACCGCTTCAAATACATCGAGCAACAATTCACGCTCGCGCATGCAATACAAGAAGACACTCATCGCCCCGATGTCAAGGGCATGGGTTCCCAGCCACACCAGATGGCTGTTCATTCGGGTCAGCTCGGACAGAATAACCCGGATGTATTGGGCCCGCAGCGGAACCTCGATACCGACCAGCTTCTCGATTGCCCCGCAATATGCCAGGTTGCAGATCATGGGCGCGAGATAGTCCGTTCGATCGGTCAGCGGGACTCCCTTCAGATAGGTCTTGCCTTCGTGTGTCTTCTCGATCCCGGTGTGTAGAAAGCCGATATCGGGAATGCAGTTGATAACCGTTTCGCCATCGAGTTCGAGCAGAAGCCGAAGCACGCCGTGGGTGGACGGATGCTGAGGCCCCATGTTCAGCAACATGGTCTCGCCGCTGAATGCCCGCGGACTGACCAGCTTCTTCAGCTGCTCGAGGGTGATGTCAAGCTGAACTTGATCCGCGCGAACCTGATTGTTGGCGGAATCCTGTATGTTGAGTTGGGCGTGCTCCATCATTCCCCCGCGTAAATCTTGGTGTCGTCAATTCGGCGGCGGTTGAACGAGAATGCGACTTCCTCAACCGTGACAGGCACTTCCTTCAAAAGCGGGTGGCCCTCGTAGCCGGCCGGCATCATGATTCGGCGCAAGTCCGGGTGATCGTCAAACTGAATACCGAACAGGTCGTAGATCTCGCGCTCCATCCAATTTGCGCTGGCGTATACGCTGGTCACGCTGGGGGCGACCCGGTCGGCCTCGCCAAGCCAGACCTTGACCCGGACGCGCATGGCGCGCTCGAGGGACGTGAGCAGATAGACCAGTGCGAATCGAGGCTCGCGGGGAAGGTAATCGACGCAGGTCTCATCCGTGAGCATGTCAAACCGCTCGGTGTCGCGCAGGTGAAACAGCACCTCGACGATGCGCTCGCGTGACGAAATGAGCGTGATTTCGCCGCGAAAGACAACCGTGTCGGTGATCGCGTCGCCAAGTGCAGCCGCAAGGAAATATGTGTCAGCCATGCCGGTAGGTTATTGCCACTTGTTCAGTGGCTCTCTCTTGATCTTTTCCTGCAGTTTCATAATGCCATCGATCAGCGTCTCCGGGCGTGGCGGGCAACCCGCGACATACACGTCCACCGGCACAATCTCATCCACCCCCTGGATCACAGCATAGTTGTTGAAAACGCCTCCGCACGAGGCGCAGTCGCCCATCGCAATGACCCACTTTGGCTCGGGCATCTGGTCATACAGGTTGCGCAGCACCGGCGCCATTTTTCGGCTGACCCGACCGGCCACAATCATCAGGTCGCTCTGGCGCGGGCTAGCCCGCATCAGCTCCATGCCAAACCGCGAAAGGTCATACCGGCTTGCTTGCGTGCTCATCATCTCGATGGCGCAGCACGCCAGGCCAAACAACATAGGCCAAAGCGCGTTCGAGCGCGCCCAACCCACGGCCTTCTCCAGCGTCGTCGTAACGACACCCATGTCTCCAAGTTTCTGTTCAATACCCATGAAAACCCCCGCCTACTTGTCCATCGTTTCCCATTCCAGCGCGCCCTTTTTCCAAACCCAGATAAAACCAGCCAACAGGACGCCCGTGAAACTCAGCATCGCTACGAAACCACCCCACCCCAGTTCCCGGAACGCCACGGCCCAGGGATAGAAGAAGATGATCTCAATGTCAAACAGGATAAACAGGACCGCGATTAAGTAGAAACGCACCGGCAACCGGCGCTGCCCCGGACCGATCGCATTCATCCCGCTCTCATAGGGCTGAACCTTCGCGGTTTGATTCTGATGGCGTTTGGGGCCGAACAGAATCGAGATCAGGACGATGAGAAGCGCTAGCCCGGTGGCAAGCAGGATGAGGATGCCTACTGGCAGATATTCCGACACCATAAAAACGATCGTGAATGTTATCACAAGCAATTCGATGAGAGCACTCTCATTTTCGGCTCATGCCCTCGAAGAGGTCTGTGCTTAAGATGTGATTGAGCCATCTGATGATCGCCACCCCAAGTGGGCCGACTGTGATAGCGTCATTCGCGAAATCTCGACAACAACCATGAAACTCATCACCGGAACATTGCCCATTGTCGCCCTCTTCGCGGCGTCGGCCCTCGCAACGGGAGTCATTTTCGCGAATGACAACCTGGCCCGGCCTAATCTGAGCATCGCCGCAGATAGCGCCGTCCACCTGAACCTTGAAGCCGCGCGGTCCGGCGCGCCAACCGCAACGGGTAGGCCGCGAGAAGGAGGTCTCACCGACGCGCAACGCCTCGTTCAGGTGCGCGACGAGGTCTTCCAGTCCAGGCTGCGCGAGGTGGTCCGCAACGAAATGTCGACCCGCCCGCCCGATGCTACGGCCACCCAGACCCGGGAGCCTCGTGAAACGGCCAGCGTCGCATCGACCCCGACGCGCCCACCAACCGCTACCGTCACACCTCGCGCGTCCGCGTCCGCCGAGCCCACCGACGATCATTACCGGAGGTCGACGCGCACCCCCGCCCCGGCGTCCACGGCCACAATCGCGCCCACACGCACGCCTGGTATTGGCGAAACGCCGGAGCCCACCCAGACGCCCGAGCCCGAAGAAACGCCTCACGCCTCCAATACGCCTGGGCCAACACAGACGCCAAGGCCTGCGACCGCCACCCCGGCGCCGACCGCGACACCGCTGCCGACTGCCGCGCAGGCGACCGCGACTCGTTCACCGACGAGGACGGCGGAACCCACCCGCACCCTGGAACCCACCCGCACCCCGGAACCCACGCGCACAACCGAGCCAACTCAAACGCCTAAACCATGACCGTTTACCTGATGGGCGTACAATCTCTGGACGAATGAGAATCCTGTTTGCGGAAGATGACAAACGCATCGCCAGCTTCGTTATGAAGGGATTGCGCGAGGAAGGCCACAGCGTTGAACATGTTGCAGACGGCGAGAGCGCGCTTAACTTCGCCAAGGCAAATGGCGACTCGCCATTTGACCTGATCATTCTGGACGTGCTGATGCCGAAACGCGACGGCCTCTCGGTCTGTCGCGCCCTTCGGACGCGCGGCGGACGCGAGCCGGTCTTGCTGCTGACGGCGATGGATAGTCTGGACGATCGCGTTCGCGGCCTGGACTGCGGCGCCGACGATTACCTCATCAAACCATTCGCGTTCCCCGAGTTGCTGGCCCGCATCCGCGCCCTGGGCCGGCGTTCACTCACCGCCGTAAAGACCAACGGTCTGCAGGTCGCCGACCTCAGCCTCGATACGGCAACCCGGACCGCCCGGCGGAGTGATCGCGCGATCGAGCTGAGCAGCCGCGAGTTCCTCCTGCTCGAGTATTTGATGCGCAACGCGGGCCGGCCGGTCAGCCGGACAAATATCCTTCAGGCTGTGTGGTCGTACGATTACGCTGGCGCGTCCAATGTGGTGGATGTTTATGTTGGTTACCTGCGCCGCAAAATTGATGGCGCCGGCGAGGCTCCCCTCATCCAAACCGTGCGCGGCGTAGGCTACAAGCTGGCGGGATAGGGCGGCAGGTTGGCCACCTTCTTTCGGACGATCCGGTTTCGCCTGACCACGTATTTCGTCGGCGCGATGGCGCTCGTCATCGTTGTGATTTTCAGCCTCGTCTATTTCGGTTTGGAGCCGCGACTCCTCGGAGCAGTCGACGCCACCCTCGTTGATGCGGCAGAGCGCAGCGTTGAAGCCGCCAGCGACCGATCTGGCGAGGATGCTGACCGCCAGATTCGCCTGCTTACCGTCGCCCCTGCCCAACTGTTGTCGCTTTCCAGCGAAGTCCTGGCCAGGGACGCCAACTTTCCGGACCAGATCCCGCTCACGCCGGAGATGCGCGGCGCTGCCCTTGCCGGCTCGCGGCGGATCGAAACCCTGCAGTTGGGCGGGACGTGGTATCGGGTGCTCACCGCCGGCATCGTCTCGAACAACGCGACTGTCGCCGTCATTCAGGTGGTAAAGGCGCTCGACTATGAGCGAAACGTGCTGGGTGACCTCCGCCAGTTGTTGGCCGTCGCCATTCCCGCCGCGCTCGTTCTGGCTGGCTTTGGCGGGTGGGTACTGGCAGGCAGCGCATTAGCGCCCTCTGCGCGTGTGCGTCGCAACGTCGAGAGCATCATCGAGAGCGGCGATCTGTCACGACGGGTCGGCAGCGGACTGCCGGAGGATGAAATCGGACGGCTCGCCCGCACCTTCGACGTCCTCCTGGCGCGCACACAGCATTCGATGGATCGTGAGCGCCAATTCACCGCCGACGCCTCGCACGAACTGCGCTCGCCCCTGACGGTCTTGAAGGGCGAGATCACAGTCTCATTGTCGCGAGAACGCACCGCCGCCGACTATCGGACCAGCCTGGCCGAGCTCGAGCTCTCGGTCGATGAAATGAGCGTCATGGTCGAGGACTTGCTGACCCTGACGCGCGCGTCGACCCTGCAAGCGGTCGCCCGCACCGATCGCGTGGATGTCGGGGCACTGGTCTGCCAGGTCGCCGAACGGTTGAATGTGATCGCCCGGTCGAAACGCATCACGCTCGCCGCAACCGCCCCGGACGCGCCAACCGCGCTCATCCATGGTGATCGGATGCGCCTTCAGCGGGTTTTTACCAATCTGCTTGACAATGCGCTGCGCTATACGCCCGAGGGCGGGCGGGTTGACGCGCGCGTCCGCGCTGAGGGTGGCGACATCCGAATCGACATCCAGGACAACGGTATCGGGATTGCGCCCGAACACATGGCGCGCGTGTTTGATCGTTTCTTCCGGGCCGACGCCGCGCGAGATCGTGAAAGCGGCGGGACCGGGCTCGGACTCGCCATCGCAAAGGCAATCGTCGAAAGCCACGCCGGCACACTCACCGTCACCAGCCAGCTTGGGCGTGGCTCCTGCTTCACCGCTCGCTTCCCGGCGACCAACAAACCGCCGCGCGTGTCTTCTTGAACACCCACACCATTGCGTCCCCGGGGTCCGAAGCAGGGCGGTGACCCTTCCTGTCAGCTGGGGCGCATCGGCCAGCCGGCCATACTTGACACCCCGGTCCGGCAAGTCCACCGCGGCGGCCGTTCGCGGATAATGTTGACCTGACGACAAACATGACCCAGTTCACAATGGCCCGGCCGGAAGACGCCCTAGCCCAATTGATGGATGCGCTGTCCCGGGCGCCCCGCGCATTGGGCACCGAAACGGTCCCCATCGCGGATGCGCGCGGCCGGGTGCTGGCGACGGATGTTGCCTCGCCTCGCCCCATCCCGGAGTTTCGGCGCAGCACGGTCGACGGCTTCGCAGTGCGCTCCGAAGATACAAGTCCGGAAACGGAATTGAGGGTGGATGGCGAAATCGCGATGGGGTCGCTCAGCGAGCGCGCCATTGCCGCCGGCACTGCCATCAAAGTTCACACCGGCGGCCATGTGCCGGCCGGGGCCGATGCCATCGTGATGATTGAGCGAACCCGCGCGTCCGGCGCGGGCCGGATCGCGCTCAGCGCGGCGCTGGCATCGGGCGAAAACGTCATTGGCGTTGGAGAGGATGTCGAACCCGGAAGCATCGTCATCCGAGCTGGGACGATTCTGCGCGAACAGGAAATCGCGGGCCTCGGATCGCTCGGGCACGCGTTCGCGACCGTCCGGCGACGCCCGCGGGTGGCAATCATCTCGAGCGGGGACGAGCTGGTGCCCGTCGACAGCCCAATTCGGCCCGGCCAGGTCCGCGGCACCAACGCGCCCATGCTGGCCGCTTTGATTCACGCGCATGGAGGCGAGCCCATTGATCTCGGGATACTCCCTGATGAACTGGCCGCATTTTCCGACGCCGCGCGACGCGCCCGGACCCTGGCCGACGTAATCGTCTTTGTGGCCGGCAGTTCCATGTCAGATCGCGATTTCGCGGCCGCGACGATCGCCGGCCTGGGCAAGCCCGGCATCCTCGTTCATGGCATTGCCTTTCGGCCCGGCAAGCCGACGATCTTCGCCGTCTGCGACGGGCTGCCGGTCTTTGGACTGCCTGGCAATCCGAACAGCGCGCTGGTCACCGCCATCCGCTTTCTGGTCCCCACCCTGTGGCGCATGGCGGGCGCTGAACCCCCGCCTCCGCGGCGGGTGCAGGCCACACTTTCTCAACCGGTGCGCTCGCCTTCCGAACTCGAACATTGGATTCCTGCCGCGCTTACCGAACGCGCCGGCGTCGTCCACGCCCAGCCGATCATCACCAAGAGCAACCTGATCTTTGGACTGGTGCGGGCGGACGGCATGTTCTGCGTACCAATTGGCGCTAGCGGGGCTGACGCGGGAACGCGCGTTGACGTGCACTACTTCTTCTAACCCGCCCGGACGGCAAATTGACCCCCGACATCCCGGAGCCTGGCCCTCTCGTTCAAGCCGACTGTCTCGATGCGCTCGACCGCGTCGCTCCCGGCAGCGCACACCTGATCTACCTCGATCCACCCTTCAATACCCGGCGGACTCGGCGCGGAACCGGCGCCGCGCCCGCGGAATATGCCGATCACTTCGGCAGCCCAGAGGACTACGCGGCGTTCCTGCGCCCGAGACTCATGGCCATGCGTCGTGCGCTGGGTCCGTCCGGCTCCCTGTTTTTTCACGGCGACTGGCGGGCCAGCCATTACATCAAGGTCCTGCTGGATGATCTGTTTGAAACGGCCAGATCAACCGGCGGTGTATTTGTCAACGAAATCATCTGGCGCTATGGCCTGGGCGCGGCCCGCGCGCGCCGGCAGCTGCTGACCAAACACGATGTCATCTTCTGGTATGCGAATTCCAGCA
>JBKJQK010000238.1:0-8699 GCA_046594095.1 Anaerolineae bacterium
GTTCGTGGTCGGCGGCGGGCTGTATCCCGAGGAGTACACCTACCTGGTTGACAACCCGATTCACCTGGTGGATCTGGCCCGCTACTTCATGGGCGAGGTCGTGGACGTGAAGGCCCAGCGCTCGGAATGGCCGGGCAAATTGTGGTCGTACGCCGCCGCGCTCCGCTTCGAGTCCGGCGCGGTCGGGCTGCTCAACTTCGCCACGACCCAATCGTGGCGCCAGCACAATGAGTATGCCGAGATCACCGGCGCGGGTCATTTCGTAACGGTGGACAACGTGGTCCGCTACCGGCACTACCCGCCTGAGGGTCCCGGCGAGGCGTGGGAGCCCAACTTTACGGTGCCCGCGGACCGGAATAATTCGCTCCTGCTGATGGGTTACGCGGCCGAGCTGGCCCATTTCGCCGAGGTTGCGAAAGGCGGCGCCGCGCCTCTCGCCACGCTGACGGATGCCCGACGGGCGCTCGAACTGATCGACGCCATTTACGTGGCGGGCGGCGGCGTGTTGGATCCCGGGAAAACAGCCGGTACCTGGTAGCGTCGCGCAAGTGTGTCCGAGTCCGCCTGTAAACCGGATTCTGTCAAATCGCGACGTTGCGGATGCGACGTGGCCATCATCTATCTAGGCCGCGCATTAGTGCGTGCCTCAAGCCACCTGCCTGCGCATCCGCGAGCCGCCTCATCTGCGCGTTTTGACGTTGCTCCGGGTGGGGCTTACCAAGCCGCGGCATCGCTGCCGGGCTGGTGAGCTCTTGCCTCGCCTTTTCACCCTTGCCGGGGCTTGCGCCCCGGCGGTTTGATTTCTGTTGGGCTTTCCGTCGCATGGCTGGGCCTGGCCGTTAGCCAGCCGGCGTTCGCCACCACCCTTGACAATCGCAAGAAGGCAGATATACTTCGTTCAGTGAATAAAGTAAGTAACGCGCAACAGAACGGCGGGGACTTCCGCACCGGCCATCGCGATCTGATGAGGGAGATTAACCAGAAACTGCTGTTGAACCTCATCCGCGCGAAAGGGCCCATTTCGCGCGCCGACCTCGCCAAGCGCACCCGCCTATCACCCGCAACCGTGTCTCAGATCGTTCAGGTGCTGCTCGACTCCCAGTTCATCACCGAAATCGGCGAGGGAACGTCGAGCGGCGGCCGACGGCCCACCCTGTTGAAGATAGAACCGAGCGCGGGTTTCGTCGCTGGATTGAAACTCTCGGAAGGATCCGCATCGGTGGCGGTGACGGATCTCGGCGCAAACGTGCTGCACTTCACGGAGGACCCGGTGCCAACCCATGGTTCCGCGGCCGCCACCCTCGCTTCAGTCAACGCGCTGATCGAGCGCGCGCTGAAGGATTCGGGAGTCGATCGAAAGCGCCTGCTTGGCATCGGCATTGGTCTTGGCGGAGTGATTGACGCCGACGCCGGGGTTTGCCGGCATTCCACGATTCTGAACTGGCGGGATGTGGATGTCGCTTCGCCGGTCCACAAACGCTTTGGATTGCCCGTCTTTGTAGACAACGATGTGAACACCCTGACGACGGCCGAGCAATGGTTCGGTCATGGCCGAGGGATCGCCCATTTTGTCGTGATCACGGTCGGGCGGGGTGTGGGGATGGGTATTGTGACCAATGGCCAGTTCTACCGCGGGGCATCGGGTGGCGCGGGCGAGTTGGGCCACACTCAGGTCAGTCAACTTGGCACACTGGAGGAGCTCGCAGCCGATCCGTCCGTCGTAAAACGCGTCGCCGCGGCTCGCAAAGCCGGCCCTGGGACTGCGACAAAAAAAACGGCTCAAATTTCCCGGATCATGAAGAAAGCCATGGCGGGTGACGAAATCTCCCGAGCCGCCCTGGCAGAGGCAGGTCACTGGCTGGGTGTTGGAATTGCCAACGTCATTAACGTGCTGAATCCTGAACTCGTCATCGTTGGGGGCGAAGGCGTCGAGGCTGGACCGCTTCGTCTCGACCCGATGTTTGCCGCCATCGAACGCTTCACCTACGCGGGTCTCGGAAAGACAAGGATCGTCATCGAATTTGGCGGCAACCAGACATGGGCGCGCGGCGCGGCCAGCCTTGTTCTTGACAAGGTATTTCAAGCGCCCATCACGGGCGGCCTTGTGAGTTGAGGAGGTATTCGACGCGAAGAAAGGAATTTTTCACATCAGGTTAGCAACTCCAGTTCGGGCTTGCCCGATCCAAGATCGATATCAAACCAAACCCAAAAGCCAAGGAGGCTAAAGTGTCCATTCGTAAACGTCTCGCCCCAGTAACTGCCGTATTGTCTCTGGCCCTTCTCGCGGCCTGCGGCGGCGCCGCGCCGACGCCGATAACAATCAAAGAAACGGTCAAGGAGACAGTGACGGTCAAGGAAACCGTTGTTGTTGAGAAGCCCGTTCAAGTTGTCGTGACGGTGACACCCGCCCCGCCAAAACCCGTCGAAGCAACTCTGAATTTCTGGCATGGCTATAACCCCGTCGAAACCAAACTCGTCGACGAGACGCTGATCCCGGCCTTTGAAAAGGCAAACCCCGGCATCAAAGTGAAGTCACAAGCGGTGCCCTACAACGACTTCCGCAAGAAGCTGCTCACCGCGATCGCCGGAGGTACCGCGCCCGAGATCGCGCGGCTGGATATTGCCTGGATCCCCGAGTTCGCCGATCTCGGCGCGCTGGCCAAACTCGATGGCATGAAGGGATTCGACGACCTGAAGACCAAGATGTTCCCCGGCCCTATGTCGACCAATAAGTGGAATGGCGCGTACTACGGCCTCCCTCTCGACACAAATACCCGCACACTAATGTGGAATTCAGACGCGTTTGCAAAAGCCGGCGTGGCAACCCCCCCGAAAACGCTGGAAGAGATGACCGCCGCATGCGCCAAGTTCAAGACTGCGGGCATCACCTGTTTTGCCGATGGTGGCACTTACGGCTGGGCCGTTATGCCCTGGATCTGGACCTTTGGCGGAGACATTGTCAACAAAGACATGACCAAAGCGACCGGCTTCATGAATAGCGCCGAAACCATCGCCGCTTACACCTACCTCAAGGACATGCTCGACAAAGGCTATCTGAACAAGGGCATTCTGGGCGGTGGCTTCGATGCAAACGCGGCGTTCGCCAAAGACCAGGTTGCGATGCTGCTCGAAGGACCGTGGATGCCGGCGATCTTTGCTTCACAGTTCCCAACCAAGGCCCTGAACTGGGCGCCGACGCCATCAGGCAAGGGTGGCGCAATCTCCGTGGTCGGCGGCGAAGACATTGCGATCTTTCAACAGGCCGCCAACAAAGAGGCCGCGATGGCCTTCGTCAGCTTCATGGTGACGCCTGACACGCAGTTGGCCCTGGCAAAGGTCGGGCAAGTCCCGGTTCGCACCGATGTCACCGACGCCGCCGTGAAGGCGCAGCCGTATTTCCAATACTTCTTCGATCAACTCAAGACCTCAAAGGCGCGCCTTCCGCACCCGAATTGGTCGAAGATCGAAGGGATCCTGACCGACGCGGGCCAGCAAATCCTGCGCGGCGAGAAGACGCCCAAGGAGGCCCTCGACGCCGCCGCAGCGAAGGCTGATCCGCTGCTTCAGCCGTAGTTCGAGAGAAAGCCCATCCAGCCGGGACGGCGCGCGCGGAGCGAAGGATTACACCGTCGTCACCGCGTGAGCCGTCCCGGACGGGATCGGGCCAAGACCATAAACCACACTTCCAAAAAATCATGAACTTCGGGAAGGCGCGCGATGGGCTCATGCCCTACTTGTTTCTGCTCCCCGGCGGGTTACTGTTCGTCGTGTTCTTGATCTACCCGCTCGCGGATGCCTTCCGCATCAGCCTGCTCGATTGGAAGATCATGCCCGGCGCCGTCAGCCCTTTCGTGGGGGCGGCCAACTACGCCCGCGCCCTTTCGGATCCGACGTTCTGGCTGGCGCTCCGGAATACGGTGCTCTACGCCGCGGTCACAGTGCCAGCCCAAATGGTTCTGGCGTTGCTGGTAGCCGTCGCGCTCGATTCGCTGCCTCACGGCCGGGTCGTCTATCGCACGTTGTTCTATCTGCCCGTGATCACCTCTTGGGTCGTTGTTTCGCTTCTGTTCCGCTATCTTTTTGACGCCGACGCCGGCGGCATCGTCAACTACACGTTAATGAGCCTGGGCTTGGTTGCGGAACCCGTCCCCTGGTTACGCGAGGCCGGACCCGCGATGGCCGCGATCATGGCGCTCGGCGTGTGGAAGGGAATTGGCTGGTCAATGGTGATCTTCCTGGCGGCGCTCCAGACGATCCCGGTGGAGTTGCACGAAGCGGCGGCGATTGACGGCGCGACGGGCTTGCGCCGATTCTTCGGCATCACCCTGCCACTCATGCGCCCCGCGCTTGTATTTGTGATGGTGACCTTGATCATCGGCGGATTCAATGTGTTCCTGTCCGTCTACCTTATGACCGGCGGCGGCCCCCTGCACCGGACAGATACGCTCCTGACCTATATGTACGATCAAGCGTTTAACCAACTCCAGTTCAGCTATGCCTCCGCGCTCTCGTACTTGCTGGCGATCATCGTATTTGCGGTAAGCGCGCTGCAGATCAAGTTCCTGCGTCGGCCCACGGAGTACTAGGCAATGACCCGCCGCGCACTTTCAGCCTGGCAGATCGCGCTCTACGCGCTGCTATCAACTGTCGCTCTGATCATGATCGCGCCATTCCTGTACATGATTTCGACCGCGCTCAAGGGACACATCTACATCCTCGAAGTGCCGCCCCAATTCATTCCGCGCGAGGCGACGCTTCAGAATTTCGTGGATGCCTGGCAGTCCAACAACTTTGGCCTGTACTTTATCAACAGTCTGGTGGTGGCCGTGGCGACCACGATCGGGACCGCGCTGATCTCCGCCATGTTTGCGTACGGACTCGCCCGTTTCACCTTCCGCGGCAAGACAGTCGCCTTCTACGCGATCCTCATGATGCTCATGGTTCCGGGGTTGATGCTCATCATTCCCCAATTCATTCTTGCGACCGCGCTGGGTCTGCGAAACAGCCTGCATGGGCTTGCGCTTGTCTACATCGCCACGAGCATGCCGCTCAACGTGTTTTTGTTGCGCGGCTTCTTTGAACAGTTGCCGCGCGATTTGGAGGACGCCGTCCTCATCGACGGGGGCACCCACTTCACCATGTTCTTTCGGGTGGCGTTGCCTCTTTCCACCCCGGCGCTGGCCACCGTGACCATCTTTAGTTTTCTGTTTTCGTGGGACGAATTCACATGGGCGCTGACCGCAATCGATGACATGGTCAAACGGACCCTGCCCGTCGCCATCGCGACGTTTCAAGGCCAATACGTAACACAGTGGGGCCTGGTCTTCGCCGCCTCGCTCATCGCCATCACCCCCGTAATAGCCGTTTTTATGTTGTTTCAGCGCTTTTTCATCAAGGGCCTGACATCAGGAGCCGTCCGTGGATAACTACGATCAGCGCGCGCGCCAACTCGTGGACCGTTCGCTCGCCATCATCGCATCCAATCAATCAAGTAGCGGCGCCTACGTCGCTTGCCCGAACTTCGAGCAGTATCGCTACTGCTGGTTTCGAGATGGCGCGTTCATCTCCCATGCCATGAGCGTGATGGACCAGCGCGACAGCGCAACCCGCTTCCATGACTGGGCGGCAAATACGGTCATCCGCCATGCCGATCTCGCGCGCGCATGCGTCGCGCGTTCGCGGGATGGCCGAACGCTTGACCCCACTTGCATTCTGAATACGCGCTACACGCTTGATGGCGCGGATACCCAGGATGAGTGGCCTAACTTCCAATTGGATGGCTTCGGCACCTGGCTTTGGGCAGCGGTCGATCATCTTTCACGCACGGGTGACGCGACCGCGGCAACTCGCTGGCGCCCCGCATTGGCCATCGTCGCCGATTATCTGGGCGCGTTGTGGCGCCAGCCGAATTACGATTGCTGGGAAGAATTCGGGAATCGCGTGCACATCACCACCCTGCTTGCCATCCACGGCGGGTTGCGCGCTTTTGGCGATTGGTCGGGTTCGGTCACTGCGCAACGCGATTCGGACGACATCCGCCGTTTTGTTCTTGCCAGCGGCGTTTGCGATGGCCACCTCCGGAAATTCGCAGGGCAGGGCTGTGAAGTCGATGCGGCGCTGATCGGGGCGTGCGTACCGTATTCGATGTTTGAGGCCGGCGATCCGATCATGCAGGCAACCGTCCGCAAGATCGAGGCCGATCTGCGCCACGGAGGCGTGCACCGTTACGGTTCGGATTCGTACTATGGCGGAGGCGAGTGGATTCTGCTCACGGCCTGGCTTGGCTGGCACTATGCGCGCTCCGGCGAGCTCGATCGGGCCAATGGTTTTCTGAAGTGGGTCGTCGACCAGGCCGATGCGAATTGGGAACTCCCGGAACAGGTCCCGGCCAATCTCATCGCACCCGAAAAAGCGGCCGAATGGCTGGTGCGATGGGGTGACGTCGCCAAGCCACTGCTCTGGTCGCACGCGCAATTCCTTATCCTTTGGCGCGCATTGCGCGGCTGAATGCCAGGCTGACAACCATGCTCATCCATGACTGCTTCCCAAATAAGTCCGCGCACGATCCAGGGCAGACGGCGGCGATTGACTTTGAATGCGAGAACCCCGGCGACCAGGAATGGCGCGGGACTGCCCGCGCGCGTCTGATGCGGCTGTGCGATGTTCTCGCCAGAAACGAAGTGCCAGTGATGCTCGCCGCCGGCGCAGCCGGGCAATTCTCGATTGGACTCAAACTCCCCGACGAAGACCGGCGCGGCTATGGCGTGGAGATCGAACTTCTCGACCTCGCAGGCGCCGTCCTCGCGCGGTCTACAACGGCACTCGACGTTTATGAAGATTGGACCCTCGCGCCGCGCTACGGTTTTCTGTGCGATTTCGCGCCGGATGAAATCGACACCGATTCCCGACTTGCGGCGATGGCGCGATTTCACCTCAACGCCGCGCAAGCCTACGATTGGATGTATCGGCATTATGCGTTTATCCCCCCCGCCGAGTCATTTGAGGATGCGCTCGGGACGCGTTTGTCGCTTAAGACAGTCCGCCGAAAGGTTGAGCTTGCTCACCAACTTGGTATGAAAGTGCTCGCCTATGCCGCGATATACGGCATCGAACCTGACTATTTCGACGCTCACCGCGGCGAGGGTCTGTTTCAAGTGGACGGAAAACCGTTCTCGCTGGGCGACTTCCTGTTCATTGCCGACATCACCCATCCCGACTGGCGCGCCCGGTTTATGGCCGAATGCGCCCGCGCGCTCGAAGCGGTCAATTTCGACGGGATTCATTTGGACCAGTATGGTTATCCCCGCGCGGCGCGCACTCGGGCGGGCCGCCGGGTCGATCTCGAAGCCGCCCTGCCCGCTTTTCTCGACGAAGTGCGCGCGACGATTCAGGATGCGCCCATGCTGTTCAATGCCGTAAACGCATGGCCGCTCGAGGCCGTCGCGCGCGCGCAGGCTCAGCCGCTCTACATCGAAATCTGGCCGCCCAACGACACCCTGCGCGATGTTCGCGAGGTTGTGGCCCAGGCGCGCGCGTTACGCCACGGAAGGACGCCCGTCATCGCCGCCTATATCACCGAGCTCGCGTCGGCCGAACCTACCGCCCGCGCCGGAGCGTTGCGCGCCTTCCGGCGATTGACCGCGGCAATCTACCTCAATGGCGGCTCGCACATCGCGCTCGGTGAGAACAACGGAGCGCTATGCGACCCCTATTTTCCAAAATACGCGCGACTGGACGGACAATCGGTCAGGGCCGTGCGGGCTGACTACGATTTTGTGAGTCGCTATTCTGAGTACCTATTCGAACCCGCCTGGCGAGACGTCTCGTCCACGCATGTGGGAGGCATCAACGAAGAGGTTCGGCTTGGCTTGCCGCGCTTTGGACCAAACGCGACGGCACGCTCGGTCTGGACGATTGTCCGGGTTAGGGACGTGGAAGGCGGCCGCGAACTTACGCTTGGCCTCGTCAATCTGCTTGATCTTGAACACACCGAGTGGAACGCCGTCCAGCCACCGCCCCGGCCCGTAACCGACCTCGCCGTGCGCCTGCAACTCGAGGACATCCCAGCCAGCGTGTATTGGGCTTCACCCGACTGCGACGGTGGCCGGCCCTGCGCACTGCCAATCACTTGCGCCGGTCGTTTCTGCGATTTCGTCATCCCCCAACTCGACACGTGGGGGCTCGCCATCATCCGACTCCCCAATCGAACGGATTGACCGTCCGATCTGGCCTCCGGTTGAATATGCGCAGCAGAGCAATCGCGGAATGAGTCGTTCCGCCCGCGGCGCATGGCGCGCGACAGGCGACGAATCGATCCTGAGTTTGTCCGAGTCCGCCTGTAAGCCGGATTCTGTCAAATCGCGCCCTTGCGGGCGCGACGTGGCCATCATCTATCTGGGCCGCGCATTACTGCGTGCCTCAAGCCGTCTACCTGCGCATCAGCGAGCCGCCTCATCTGCGCGTTTTGACGTTGCTCCGGGTGGGGCTTGCCAAGCCGCGGCATCGCTGCCGCGCTGGTGAGCTCTTGCCTCGCCTTTTCACCCTTGCCGGGACTTGCGCCCCGGCGGTTTGTTTTCTGTTGCGCTTTCCGTCGCATCGCTGCGCCTGGCCGTTAGCCAGCACCCTGCTCTTTGGAGTCCGGACTTTCCTCCCCCGGCCCGGTTTCCCGGACCAGCAGCGACAGCCTGGCGAACTCGGAC
>JBKJQK010000414.1:0-3919 GCA_046594095.1 Anaerolineae bacterium
GGAAATTCCCGCAATCGCGCCGACGTCCGGCGAGCGCACTGGCTACCCAACCCAGAAACCCCTGGCCCTGCTCGAGCGAATTGTGACTTTGGCCAGCAACCCTGGCGACCTCGTCATTGACCCCTTCTGCGGGAGCGGAACCACCTTGATGGCCGCCCAACGGCTCGGACGGCGCTGGCTCGGCATCGACGCAAGCGCGCGGGCCATCGACACATCCCGGGCGCGCCTGGCTTCACCGGCAGGGCGTTAGTCCCGGATTTGCCCCTCGCCCTCGCACACCCACTTGTAGCTGGTAAGTTCGCGAAGCCCCATCGGCCCACGCGCGTGGACGCGCTGGGTGCTGACCGCGACTTCCGCCCCGAGTCCAAACTGACCGCCGTCGTTAAATCGGGTGCTGGCATTCACAAAGACCGCCGAGGAATCGACTTCGTTCAGAAACTGGGCGATCGCGAGCGGATCGCGAGACAGGATGCCATCGGAGTGCTCGAGGCTGTGCGCGCTGATGAAGTCAATCGCCTCATCGATCGACGCGACAATCTTGACACCCAGAACGAGGGCCAGCCATTCGGTGTCCCAGTCGCCGGGACCGGCGGGGCCAACGGACTCGCCTGCCCCGGTTAGCATCGCCAGGGCGGCTGGATCGGCCCGAAACATGACGCCTTTGGGAACAAGCCGGTCCGCCAGCCGGGGAAGCAACGCGGGCGCGATTTCAGCATTGACAAGGAGCGTGCCCAGCGCGTTGCAAACGGTCGGCCGCTGAGTCTTGGCGTTGTCGATCACGTCGAGCGCCTTGCCGAGATCGGCGGTCGGGTCGACATACATGTGGTTGATGCCCATGCCGCCGGTGATGACGGTAATTGCGCTGTTCTTGCGGCAGAAGTCGTGAAGCGCTGCCCCGCCACGCGGGATGATCAGCTCGACATACTCGTGGAGACGCAGCAGCTCCAGGATTCGCGCCCGGTCCGGGTCGTCGATAAATCCAACCGCGGCGACTGGCAGATCGTGCTCGGCGAGCGCCCGGTGGATGATGTCCACGAGGGCGCGGTTGGTCGCCAGGGTGTCACTCCCGCCCCGCAAAATGCAGGCGTTCCCGCTCTTTATGGCGAGCGCGGCAATGTCCACTGTAACGTTTGGCCGGGCCTCATAGATGACCCCCAGCACCCCCAGAGGCACACGCCGCTTGCGCAGGCGCAGGCCATTTGGAAGGGTCGTCTCGTCAAACCACTCGCCGACCGGATCGGGTAGCTCGGCAACGGCCCGCGTATCGCGGGCGATGGCAGACAGGCGCTCCGGATTCAGGGTCAGCCGGTCGAGGTAGTACGCCTCGGCCTTTCGCTCCCGGGCCGCGTCGACGTCAAGCCGATTCTGGGTTAGGACACCGGCGCGTTCAGTTTCGATCAGGTCTGCCAGGCGGATAAGCGCGCCGTTCTTGCGCTCGGTCGCAGCGCGACCCAACGCCCGCGACGCCTCCTTGGCAAGACGGCCCAGGTTGGCGACTTCGATATTTGGCACGCGCTCGATTATAGGGCGTTCGGACCCTATAATGAGAGGTCATGCTGGCACGCAGCGCACCCATCCGGGCCTTGTTTGTATTTCTTGCGCTCGCGCTATCGCTGGCGTCGATCGGGGCCGCCCAGACCGCCAGCTTTGATCGCGAGTCCGGCGCCGCGGGCGACCGCAAGGTACTCGGCGACGTTCCTTCGGATCTCGTCCCCACCTACGAAACGCTTTGGAAATGCGCCTGCGATTCGGATGGGTGCTGGCCGGGGTGTTTCACGCTGGCCTCGGCGAGCGTGCTGAAATACTGGTCGCAGAAAGCATATCCGAACCTGTGGGCCTACCGCGGCCCCGAGGATGAAAACAACGGGCTTATCCGCCTGCGCGAGCTGTTCCCCAACCTTCTATGCTTCGGGAATGGCAACGGCAATGGGCGTCCGGGCGACAGCGGCTATGACGCCTATGATGTCGCCGCAGGCTTGCGCCAATGGATTGCTGAGCGGGGATATCGCTTCACCGTAAACCCCATCGCATCGCCGACCTTCGAACAGATCGTGGCCGAGATCGACGCCGGTCGCCCGATCATCGGCGCCTTTGGCCAGTCGCCGTGGGGCAGCCACGCCGGTACCATCCTCGGCTACGACACCACTCAAGGCAAGCGAATCCTGATCGTCCGCCCGAACCTTCCCGACAAATCCGACACACAGCTTGAATGGGGCGTGGGGTATCAGGATTTCGGGATTGTTACAGTGTCCCCCGGCGGCCCGCCCGGAAAGTCCGCGGCTCCGGCTCAAATCCAGTACGACCTGATTGTGAACAACGGCGATCCTGGCTTCACTGCGGCCGGCGAATGGCGCGAAGTCGGCGGAATTGGCCATGCGGGCGCCTCACGGTATGCCCTCACGATTGACGGCGCCCTCGCCGGCGACGAAACCGCCTTTGCCCGCTGGACGCCGATGATTCCATTCGACGGGATGTGGGAAATTCAGGCCTGGATGCCGCTCGAAAAAACTGATGAATCGACAAGCGGCTCGACGGTCTATCGGGTCGCCCACGCAGAGGGCCAGAGCCTTGTCCGCAGGAGCCAGCGCGACTCGGCTCAGGGCTGGATGTCGCTGGGCGCTTATCCGCTGACGCGCGGCGAGCGGAGTTCGGTCGCCGTCGGAAATGCATCTGGTGAAAAGGGTCCGCGCAGCGTATGGGCGGACGCGGTGCGATTCGTATGGCGCTCGCCCCTGGTCGTGCGCGCTGAAGACGACACCATCAATACGTTCCTAGTCCGGGATGGACGGCGCCGATTACTGCCGCAGGACGGCGGTCTGGCCTTTGGCGCGCTGCGCCTCCTGCCAAACTACATTCGGAAAATCTCGCCCCTGCAGCTTGCGCAATACCCAACTGGCGAGCCCATTCCGAGCCCGCTGGCGACCTGGGTCGGACAGTATTTCAACAACACGCAGCTCGCGCCGCCGATCGCCGCGATTCGGAATGATTCGCCGCTCGCATTGCGTTGGGATGGGCTTTCGCCGGTGGCAGGCGTGAGCGCCATCGGCTTCTCTGGCCGCTGGACGCGGATGATGGCCTTCAGCCAGGGCAGCTACGTCTTCAAGATCCAGGCGGCCGGCGGCCTGCGATTCTGGGTCGACGGGCGCCTCGAGATTGACCAATGGGACGCCCAGGGAAGCTTTATCGAGCACCAAGCCAGGGTGGCTCTGGAGGGCGGCCTGCACCGCCTCGAGGTCGAGTACGTAAACCGCACCGGCGGCGCCGCGCTCATCTTCGCGGATCTGCCACCCAACCCGCCCCTGCCCCTGGACGAGCCAGCGATCCGCTTCTCTCGCGGCGTGACCGCCACGTTGCGCTGGCTCGACACGGGTGACCCGGACGGAAACTCAGCGGACCGGCCGCGCAAGTTCAACGTTTCCGTTGGGCGCGAAGTCGCCGGCGGCGAACCGTCTCAGCTGTTCAGCAGCGGCTGGACCACGGAAACGGCTTGGACGGCCGAGTTTCCAGGAAGCGGTCGGTATGTTTGGCGGGTCGCAGCGACGGATGGCGCCTCTGTAAGCGAATGGTCGGCCGCGCGCCAGATTGTTGTGGATCGCGCGCCGCCATGGGCTCAGATGGTCTCCGCCACCAATCCGGCCGAAGAACAGCCGTCCTCCGCGCCCGGGGCCGCGCGCGCATCGGTTCGGCCGCCCGGCCTGCGCCTGCAATGGATGCAAACCGACACACTCAGCGGGGTCGCGTTTGTGGATGTTCAGGCCCGCGAGATTGTCAAGCCGTCGATCTACACCACCATCACCACCGAATACCGCGAGGTGAAGCGGGACGCCTTTGCGGTCGTGGTCGAAAACGGGCGCGAGATC
Source organism: Anaerolineae bacterium (assembly GCA_046594095.1). Classification (GTDB taxonomy): domain Bacteria; phylum Chloroflexota; class Anaerolineae; order J036; family Brachytrichaceae; genus Brachythrix. The sequence goes on from JBKJQK010000414.1 coordinate 3,861, forward strand.
AGCCAACCCACCGTGATCACCTCGTTGGTGGCAATTCCGGGCCTGGTCGCCATCCGGGA
>JBKJQK010000488.1:0-8354 GCA_046594095.1 Anaerolineae bacterium
TGGAAATCAGCTGGGTGGCCGTTATCGGGCTTGCCCTGCTCTGCGCTGGTCTGTTCTGGAAGCTAAGCAAGGCCCGCGGCGCGCGCGACCAGGCGGAGCGCACCGTCGCGATCAGTATCGCCGCTGCAAACGCGCGGGAAGTGGAGGCGGGCCGGTCCGAATTTGTCCTTCGCGCGCTGGCCAACGCCTGCGTCGATCCGGTCTATCTCATCGACGGCGAAGGCCGGCTGGTCCTGATCAATACCGCCGGGGCGCAGCTCTTTCCGGATGCGCGCGCGGGGGCCAGCCTGATCGTCGCCACCCGCTCGGCAGAACTCGACGCGATCGCCGACGACGCGCTGCGCGAGGAATATGAATTCGCAACCGAACTGACCTTGAACGGCCGTCTCTTTCGCGCGTATGCCTCGCTGGTCGACAGCGATCGCGCCGCGCCGGCGGCACAGCTCGCGATCCTGATCCTGCGCGATGTGAGCGAGTTGCAGCGCCTGGGCCGGGCGCGGCGCGACTTCGTGGCCAACATTTCTCACGAGCTGCGGACCCCGCTCCAGGCAATCCGCCTGATGCTCGACGGCGCGGTCGCTCGCCCGGAGAGCCTGACCGAGCGCGACCCGCGCGGCGATTGGATCCAGCGCCTGGATGGGCAGGTCGGCACGCTCATCCAACTCACCCAGGAACTCTACGACTTATCGCAGATCGAATCGGGCCAACTCCCGATGATTCTGCGCCCGGAGAACCTGCGCGCCCTTGCCGCTGAAACTCTGACTGCGCTAAGGCCTCTGGCGGAGCGCGCCGGGCTCAGCCTCGACAACCAGATCCCCGCTGCCGCCAACGTCCTGGTCGATGCAGCCCAAATCAAACGGACGATATCCAACCTCGTCCACAACGCAATCAAATTCACCGGGCAGGGCGGCGTGACGCTGCTCGTGACCACAGCCCGGCCGCCGGGTCCGGTCCCGGAAGGCGACTTCATCACGCTCGAGGTGCGCGACACCGGACCGGGCATCTCGCGAGAGGACCGACCGCGCATCTTCGAGCGCTTTTTCAAGGCCGACCGGGCTCGGGGCGAGGGCGGGAGCGGGCTCGGGCTCGCGATCGCCCGGCATATCGTCGAGCGCCACGGCGGCCAGATCTGGGTCGAGAGCGCGCTGGGTCACGGCGCGACATTCCATCTCACCCTGCCATATGTAATTGACAATGGATAATGGATAATGACCAATTTCACTGAATAATAGACATTGTCCATTGTCCATTGTCCATTGTCCATTGTCCATTGTCCATTGTCCATTGTCCATTGTCCATTTGCATGAAGAAAGTCGTCTGTTTCGGCCTGATCAATCCCGGGATGGTTTTTGCGGTCGATGTTTTCCCGCGGGCGAACACCGGGGCGTATGTCAGCGCCAAATGGCCCTTCATCGGCGCGGACTCGGTCATGGTCGCCCGCACGCTGGCTCGCTGGGCGAGCGGGGAGGCGCATGTCATCGGCAACGCGCTGGGCGATGACGCGGCCGGCCGCAGGGTGTTAAAGGATCTGACAGCTGAAGGTGTCCGTCCGCATCTTGATCTCCGGCCCGAACTGCGCACACCGGAGGAAGTCGACGTCGTCGACACAGCCGGAAACCGCACCTTCTTTGTCGAGACGAGCCCAATCTGGGACACGGCCGCCGAGGCGGATTTGAATCCCATCGCCAGCGCGAACCTGGTGTATATCGACTGGTATGCGTATGCAGGCGCGCAGCGGGTCGTCGATGCGGCCCGAGCGGCCGGCGTTCCTGTGTATTTGAATGTCGAATACTCGCTGGCCACTCCAGCCGGTCAGCGCGACCTGATCGCGGGCGCCACCTGGGTCCAGGCCTCGTTGAGCGATGACGACGACGCCCCGGCGGACAAGGCCGAGGCGCTGGCTCGGGCGCTGCGCGCGCTCGGCCCGCGGTGGGCGATCGTCACCCGCGGCCGCAATGGCGCCATCGCCTCTGACGGGGCGCGAGTGTTGTCGGCCATGGCTCCCGTGGTGAAGGCTGTGGATGGCCAGGGCGCCGGCGCGGCCTTCTCCGCGGCGATGATCCACGCCCTGCTCCACGGTTGGGACCTAGGTCGATCCCTGCCCTTCGCCGTCCGCGCGGGCTCGCGCAAGGTCGCGCAACGCGGGCTGCTGGAGACACTGCCGGAGGGTTAGTCAGTTTTCCTCTTGTCTCACGCGAAGCCGCAACGGCTCCGCGTGAGACAACCGCTCCGCGGCTCAGGCGGTGTTGAGCGCGCTACGCAACCGGAGCGCTTTCTGCGCCCGGAGGTGGCGCAAGCTGATGTCGGCCAGCCTGGCCATATGACGGTTCATGACCGCGGTTTCGCCGCTCGTCTTGGCCTCGTCGATCATGAACTTCAGCCCCGTCTGTTCGCGGCGCAGATTGTCCTCGCGCAGGCGGATCGCGATCCGGATGATTTCCTCACGCTGGCGTGTTTCCATGTCCTCGTTCGGGTCAATCGCAAGCGCAGGCACATCGGCGATGATGCCCAGCCACTCGTCGGCTTCATCGGAATCGGGCAGAGGCTGACCCTTGGCCGCCCGGTCGAGTTGGATAAAGCCCGTTCGTAAGGCAGGATTGTTGAAGTCCTCGGGGCCCAGTGGCTCCAAATTTGCCCGCGACAGCGCCACATTGGCATCCATCAACATGGCCGGTTGCTGGGCGAGGATCGCGAGCAGGTCCGCGCCAAGATCGACCGCCCTGCGCCCTCTGGCGGTTGAAGCCGGGCGGGATGCCTCGCCCTCGAACTGGCCCATCTCCAGAGTCGGGTCGGGCGGCTCCCCGTCCGAGGTTGCGGCCGGGCGCTGCGCCGGCTGCGCGCGAGCCTGAATCTTGCGAGCCGCCTCGGCCTGGGCAAGTCCAATCGCCTGGGCAACGGCCTTGGTTGACAACTGCAGGCGGCGGGCGATGAGCTGGGTGTAATGGTCGGCCTGGGTCGGGTCGGTCAGGTCCTTGATGATCGGGGCGACGGCCTGTACGGCTTTGGACTTGCCGGCCGGGTCGGCGATGTCAAAGCCGGCCAGCAAGGTGTCGATGACATGGGCGACCACGGGCCGGGCATTGGCGATCAGGCTGCGCCACAGCTCGGGATCGCGCAGGGCGATCTCGTCCGGGTCCTGGCCGTTGGGCATGACGGCCACCCGGATATCCGACTTCAGCCGCGACTCGTGGCGGATCGTGCCCCGCGGGTCGAAGACGATGTTCTCTTCGCGATCGAGCGTCTCACGGGCGACGTCAACGCCGCGCAGGACGGCCCGATTCCCGGCGGCGTCAGGGTCAAGGGCCAGGACGATCCGGTCGGTCAGGCGCTTGAGGGTCCGGAACTGGTCCTCGGTCAGGGCCGTGCCCATCCCCGAGACCACGTTGTTGAACCCGGCCTGCTGCGGACCGATGACATCCATGTAGCCTTCAACCAGAACCGCGACGCCCTCGTTGCGAATGGCCGCCCGGGCGCGATCCAGGCCAAACAGGGTCCGCCCTTTGTCGAAGAGAGCCGTCTGGGGCGAGTTCATGTATTTGGGCTCACTGCCATCCAACGAGCGCGAGCCAAATCCGATCACCCTGCCCCGGTCGTCGCGAATCGGGATCATCAGCCGGCCGCGGAACCGGTCGTAGCGGCGGCCCTCGTCGTTCTCGATCATCAGCCCGGCATCGATGAGTTCCTGAGGCTTGACGCCTTTGCCGGCCAGATGAGCGTTAAGCGCCTGGCCGTCGGGCAAGCTGTAGCCCATTTGCCATGTCGTAATCGTCGCGTCAGTCAGTCCGCGCTTGTCACGCAAATACTCGCGGCAATGGCCGGCCTGGGGCGCGCTGAGCAACAAGGCATGAAAGTAGTCGGCGGCCTGGGCGCTGGCCTCGCGCAGGCGGCCAAGGTAGTCGTCGCTGTGTTTCTGCTCGGGCGTGCGCTCCTCGAGCACGACGCCCACCCGGCGGGCCAGCTCGCGAAGGGTCTCGGCAAACGTCCAGCCTTCTTTCTTCATCAGAAAGCTAAAAACGTCGCCCTTCTCGCCGCTCGAGAAGTCGACAAAAATCTGCGAGTCGGGATAGACGATGAAGGACGGGGTGCGCTCGGCCTTGAACGGCGAGAGGCCCTTGAAGAGCTTGCCGGCCCGTTGCAGCTTGGTATACGCGCCGATGACCTCGACGATGTCGATGCGGCGCTTAATCTCCTCTACCGGCGACATGCGGCGCTTCGCTTCCTAGACGTTGAACAGGAAATGCATGATGTCCCCGTTTTGGACCACGTAGTCTTTGCCCTCACTGCGGAGCTTTCCGGCCGCCCGAATGGCGGTCTCGGTCTTGTACTGGGCCAGATCGGGGATCGTGTAGACCTCGGCCCGGATAAAGCCGCGCTCAAAGTCGGTGTGGATGACGCCGGCGGCCTGTGGGGCGCGCGCGCCCACCGGAATCGTCCAGGCCCGGATTTCCTTGGGGCCGGCCGTGAAATACGACTGCAAACCGAGCACGCGATAGGCCGCCCGGCCCAGACGGGCCAAACCGGATTCAGCCAGGCCAACGCTGACAAGAAATTCCTGGCGTTCTTCCTCGCTGCCCAACGCAGCGATATCAGCCTCAATCGCGCCGGAGATCGCGATGATTTCGGCCCCATCGATTTCGGCCCGCGCCCTGAGTTTCGCGAACTCGGGATTGTGCTCGCCGAGCGGGTCGCTCTCATCGACGTTGGCGACATACATTTGGGGCTTGGTGGTGATCAGCCCGAAGCTGGCTGCAATCTTCATCTCAGCCACGTCCCAGTCAGCCATGACGGCCCGGGCGGGCCTGCCCTCTTTCAGCGCGGAGACAATCGGCTCGAGCAATTTGGCTTTCTGGGCGGCATCGGGATCGCGCTGGGCGGCTGCGCGCGAGGCCTTCTGGTGCTGGCGCTCGGCGCTGTCCAGGTCGGCCAGGACGAGCTCGAGGTCGATGATCTCGAGATCGCGGATCGCATCGACGCTACCGCTGACGTGGATGACATCGTCATTCTCGAAACAGCGCACGACGTGCAGGATGGCATCGACACTCCGGATGTGGCCGAGAAACTGGTTGCCCAGGCCCTCGCCCTGCGAGGCGCCCTTGACCAGGCCGGCGATGTCGACCACCTCGAGCGCGGCCGGGATGATCTTCTCCGTCTTGATGTACAGGTTGATCTCATGCAGGCGCGGATCTGGCACGGCGACTATGCCGTTGTTGGGCTCGATGGTGGCGAAAGGATAATTGGCGGCGACGGCGCCGGCGGCGGTCAGCGCGTTGAAGATGGTGGATTTGCCCACATTGGGCAGGCCGACGATTCCGGTGGACAGGCTCATGGATGGGGCTACTTTAACGCATCCATCGGTCGCCCTAGAATGGTGCGCATGCACCCGCTCGACCAGCCCGCCGAGGAAAGCCACGATCAAGCGCTCACCCTGATCCTCGGCCTGCTCGTCACAGGCATTGGGGCCGTTCTGGCGATCGCGCTCGTCGCGGGGCTGCTTGGGTTGATCCGGCCAAACTGCGGATCGTTCACGACCAACCGCACCGGCACCTGCGGGACGGATGGCTATATGACCACCCAGACCGCGCCGGTCATCCCCACCTTCGACCCGGATCGCTTCCCGTATCTCGTGCCGACACCATAGTTCGCCGTCCCGCGCTCGAGGGAATTCAGAATTCAGAATGGGGCTCTTCTGCATTCTGCATTCTGAATTCTGAATTCATAGGGGAGTATGCTTGAGAGTCGCTCCGCATGTCTTCGACCCTCTCGCTGCTCGCCACATATCTCAAACCGCAACGCCGCCGGGCAACGCTGCTTGCCGCGCTTGTGCTGGCCGGGATCAGCCTGCAGCTTGGCGCGCCGCGATTGATGCAGGCCCTCATCGACGCCTCGCGCGCAAACGCGGAAACGGCTGCGATAACGACACTTGCCGTGGCCTTTCTGGTGGCCGTCATCGCAAAGCAGATCCTGACCCCGATCACGACCTGGATCAGCGACAGCGTGGGCTGGACGGCGATGAACGCATTGCGCGCGGACCTGACCCTGCACCTGCTTCGACTGGACCTGGGGTTTCACAACAGCCGCACCCCGGGCGAACTCATCGAGCGCACCGACGGCGATATCTCGACGATGGCCAACTTCTTCTCGCAGTTCGTTGTGCGGGTGGCCGGGAACGGGGTGTTGATGGCCGGCGCGCTGATCATCCTGTGGCTGCAGGACGGTCGCCTCGGCGCGGCGCTGAGCGTCTTCGCGGCCATTAGCCTGGTCGTGCTGGCCCGCATGCACCGCATCGGCGTGCCGTATTTCAAGGCCGGCCGGCGGGCGGTCGCGATGACCATCGCCTTTATTGAGGAGCGCATCGCCGGGACCGAAGACTTGCGCGGAAACGGCGGATTGCCTTTTACCCTGGGCCAGATGCGAACGCTGACCACCGCCGACGGGGACGCGCGCCGCAAGGCCAATACCATTGCCCGGGTCACCCTGGGAACCTGGGAACTCCTTCTTGCAAGCGGGATGGCGCTCGCCTTCACCCTCGGCGCGATCTTCATCACCGCCGGCACGCTCAGCTTGGGCGCCCTGTATCTCGTCTTCGCCTACACCAACCTGATATCCACCAACCTGATGCAGATCACGGAGCAGCTCGACGACTTCCAACGCGCGTCAGCCAACATCGAACGCACAGCGGAATTGCTCAACACAACCAGCCGGATCGCCGGCGGCTCGCGGGCGCTCCCGGCCGGCCCGCTGGCCATCCGCTTTGAGAGCGTGAGCTTTGAGTATGCGGGCAACACGCCGGTCCTGAAGGAAGTTACCTTTGGGCTCGAAGCGGGGCGGACGCTCGGCCTGCTCGGACGCACCGGAAGCGGAAAGACCACGATCGCCCGGCTGCTCTCGCGCTTCTACGATCCCACGGACGGGCGGGTGGCCCTGGCCGGAATCGACCTGCGGGATGCCCGCGTGCCGAGCGTGCGAGCCCGGGTGAGCGTCGTCACCCAGGATGTTCAGCTATTCCATGGCACGGTCCGCGACAATCTCACCTTCTGGGACAACGCCGCTCAGGGTGGGCGGATCGGCGATCCGCAGATTCAACGGGCGCTGACCAGCCTCGGGTTGGGCGCCTGGCTGGCTCGCCTGCCCAATGGGCTGGATACGCCCATTGCAGGATCCAGCGGCCTGTCGGCGGGCGAGGCTCAGTTGCTGGCCCTCGGGCGCGCGTTTTTGCAGAATCCCGGGCTGGTGATCCTGGATGAAGCTTCGGCCCGTCTCGACCCCACGACCGAGCGGCTGATCGAAGTAGCCATCGAGCGGTTGCTGGCGGGTCGGACCGCCATCATCATCGCCCACCGACTGTCCACAGCCATGAAGGCCGACGACATCCTGGTGCTCGAACGCGGGCGCGTCGTCGAGCGCGGCCCGCGAGCGGACTTGCAGCGCGATCCGGACTCGCGCTTTTCGGCCATGCTGCGGACCGGGCTGGTCGAGGAGGACGAGGCGTGAACAACGTTCCGGCGCCACGCCTACGGGACGTTTTCCGCCTGCTGTTCAACCTCGTCCGTTATTCGCCGTGGCATTACGCCGCGACGCTCCTGCCCCAGGCCGTCCGCCTGACCCTGTTGCTGGTGCCCGGTCTGATCGCCCGCTCGGTCTTCGACTATCTGTCGGCCGGCCGGCCGCTTGGCCCGGATTTATGGCTTCTGATCAGCCTGTTTGTCGCCGCCGCGCTGGTCCGGGTGGGCTCCATGCTGAGCGCGATCTACCTTGAAAACACGGCTTTCTTCCGAAGCGCCAACGTCATCCGAATGAACCTGTTCGAGCGCTTCATGCGCCGGCCGATGGCGCACCTGATGCCCTTTCCCCCGGGCGAGGTTGTGAGCCGGATGGGGCTGGATGGAGGGCGCCTGCCCAACTATCTTTCCCAACTTGAGAACGTTTTTGGCTCGGGCGTTGGGGCGTCAATCGCATTCGCGGCGATGGCGTCGGTCAGCCTGCCTCTGGCATCCGTGGCGCTCCTGCCGCTGCTCATCAGCCCGATCGCCATCGCATTAATCAACCTGCGGCGTCTGCGCACCTTGCGCAACCTGCGCAACACGGAGGGCAAGATCGGCGCGCTGCTCGGGGACGCCTTTGGCTCGGTCCAGGCCCTGCAAATCGCGGGAGCTGAGGAGCGCGCCGTCGAGCAACTGGCCCGCCTGAGCGACCAACGCAAGCGCTTTGCGGTCCTGGACCAGTTCCTAAACAAACTCGTGGTCGAGAGCTTCGCCACCGACCTGGCCCTGGTGACGACGGCGGCCATTCTTTTGCTCGCCGCCCAGATGCTGCGCGCCGGAACGTTCAGCGTGGGCGATTTTGTGCTCTTCTCC
>JBKJQK010000019.1:0-5925 GCA_046594095.1 Anaerolineae bacterium
GTCGGTTATCCCTTCCTGGCGTCGATCCTTGCCGCGCTAACCGCCGCTATCGGGCTGACCTATGCCGCAATCCAGAACCAGGTTCCGGCCGCCTATGCCGCGTTCGGCTGGGCAATCCTCATCATCATCTGCTACGCTCTCAGGCCGAATATCGCGCGTTTCGCCAGGGGCCAGGAGAAGCGTGTTTCGATCTTTTCACGGAAAGTGGAAAGGGCGGATAAGGTTTGATCAGGTGGGTAAGGTTGGTAAAGTAGGTTAGGTTTGATCAGGTGCAAGGTAAGTAAGGTTCGATCAAACATCACCCACCTGGCCAAACCTAACTAACTTGACCCCACATTACCTACCTAATCCACCTGACAAAACCTTACTGACCTGACCCCACCTTACCCACCTGACCACACACCAAAACATGCCAGAATTCATCCCCACCTCCGCGATGGTCATCGTCGCCCATCCCGACGACATCGAGTTCGGCTGCGCCGGCACCATCGCAAAATGGACCCGCAAAGGCTGCAGGGTCGTCTACGTGCTGACAACCAGCGGCAACGGCGGCACCCATGACGCCCAGTACACCCGCGACACGATCGGCGTGCTGCGCGAGCAGGAACAGAGCGCCGCCGCCGCCCTGTGCGGCGTCACTGAGGTCGAATACTTGCGCCATAACGATGGCGAGGTCATGCCCACCCTCGAGTTGCGCAAGGACTTCGTCCGGATGATCCGCAAGCACAAGCCGCAGGTCGTCATCGCCATGGATCCGACGAACATGTACAACGGGAATGGGTATATCAACCACCCTGATCATCGGGCGGTCGGCGTGGCCACGTTCGATGCGATTGCCCCTGTCGCCTCGATGCCGCTGATGTATCCGGAACTTGGCGAGGCCCACAAAGTCCACGAGGTGTGGGTGATGATGAACGCCAACAACGACACCTGGGTTGACATCAGCGAGACCATCGACATCAAGCGCGAGGCGCTGCGGATGCACAGGAGCCAGGTTGATGAAGAGGCGGTCAAGATGGTCGACGCCTGGGCGATGGAATCCGGCAAAGGCCTGGTGCCCGCCGAGGACTACAAGGTCATGCGGCTGGTCCAGCGCCAATAATCGGTAGAGACGGCCCGGCGGGCCGTCTCTACCGGTATCGGCGGATGTTGAGCTTTGACCCGCTAATCCTTCTCCAATGCGGGCCGATATAATTCTTCGGCTACCGTACCGTCTCCCACCTTCGCGCCGAGCAGGCGCCCGCTGATATGTTTAAAAATCTACTGACCAAGCTTGTAGGCTCCGACAGCGAGAAGTCCCTGGCCCGCCTGGGCGGGCTTGCCGACGCTTGCAACCGGCTTGAGCCCGAGTTCCAGAAGCTGACGGACGCCGAACTCCGGGCCAAGACCGACGAATTCCGGGCGCGCCTGGGCGAAGGCGAGGCCCTGGACGATCTGATGCCCGAGGCGTTTGCGGTGGTCCGGGAAGCGGCCCGGCGCTTCACCGGGATGCGCCACTACGACGTTCAGCTCGTGGGCGGAGCCCTCCTACATCAGGGCAAAATCGCTGAAATGCGGACCGGCGAAGGCAAGACCCTGGTCGCGACGCTGCCGCTCTACTTGAACGCCCTGTCCGGTTTGGGCGCCCACCTGGTCACCCAGAACGACTACCTGGCCAAGCGCGACGCGCAGTGGATGGGCGCGGTTTACCATGCCCTCGGCATGAGCACGGGCGTCCTCCAGAGCTCGGGCGAAGGCCGCCCGGACGACTCGAGCTATGTCTACGATCCAGATTTTCCGTCCCGCGACGACCGGTTTCTGCGGCTGCGCCCCGTCCGCCGGCGCGAAGCGTATGTGTGCGACATCACCTACGGGACCAACAACGAATACGGTTTTGACTACCTGCGGGATAACATGACGCAGGAACTGTCCGAATGCTCCCAACGGGTCGACGAAACCGGCCAACCCTTGCTGCACTATGCCGTCATCGACGAGGTCGACAACCTGTTGATCGACGAAGCCCGCACCCCGCTGATCATCTCCGGTCCCGCCGACGAGCCGTCCCCGCTCTACAAGCGCTTCTCGGAGTTGGTGACCCGCCTGAAGGCGAGCGAGAAAAACGACTACAAGGAGCCCGACGGAGACTACATCGTCGAAGCCCGCTCAAAAAACGTCACCCTGACTGAAGAGGGCGTTGGCCAGATCGAGAAGTGGCTGGGAATCTCAAACCTGTACGCGACCGAGCACTCGGATATGACCCCGTATCTCGACAATGCCCTGCGCGCCTTCGTCATCTACGAGAAGGACCGGGATTATGTCGTCAGCGACAAACAAGAGATCATCATCGTCGATGAGTTCCCCGGCCGTTTGATGTACGGACGCCGGTTCAGCGAAGGCTTGCATCAGGCCATCGAGGCCAAGGAAGGCGTCAAGGTCCAACGCGAGAGCTTTACCTATGCGACCATTACCTTCCAGAACTTCTTTCGGATGTACGCAAAGCTCAGCGGGATGACCGGCACGGCCATGACCGAGAGCGAGGAATTCTTCAAGATCTACAATCTTGAAGTGGTGCCATTGCCGACGAACATCGAGTACATGGCGCAGCAGAAGAAGCTGATTCCGCAGCCGGACAAATTCGTTGATGGCACGCCCATCACGACGTTCGTGGAGCCCAAGTCGCAGCGTAAATACTTCAAACGGCTCGATTATCCTGATCTGGTCTACAAGAACACGGCCGCCAAATTTACCGCCGTCGTGGACGAAATTGTCGCAGTCAGCAAAACCGGCCGGCCCGTCCTCGTCGGCACGATCGCGATTGAAACCAGCGAAATGCTCAGCAAGCTGCTCGAGCGGCGCGGGGTCAAGCACGAAGTCCTCAACGCCAAACAGCATGAGCGCGAAGCCGTCGTCATCGCCCAGGCCGGGCGCTGGGGCCAGGTGACCATTGCCACGAATATGGCTGGCCGAGGGGTCGACATTCTATTGGGCGGCAATCCCGAGGGCATCGCCCGCGACCGGCTGCGCAAGCAAGGCTTGGATCTCGTCCAGGCGCCGAAAGAAGTCTGGGCGGCCGAACTCGGCCAAGCCGAGGCTGAAGTCGCCGATGACAAAAAGAAAGTCGTTTCGCTGGGCGGCCTGCACGTCGTCGGCACTGAGCGGCACGAAGCCCGGCGCATCGACAACCAGCTCCGCGGGCGCTGCGCGCGCCAGGGCGACCCGGGGAGCGCGCGCTTCTTCGTGTCGCTCGACGACGAGTTGATGCGGCGCTTTGGCGGAGAGCGGGTCAAGGGCCTGATGGACCGGATGAAACTCGAGGACGATGTGCCGCTCGAGTACGGCATCCTGAGCAGGTCGATCGAACAGGCCCAGGAGAAGGTCGAAGGCTACAACTTCGATGTCCGCAAGCACGTCATTCAGTACGACGACGTCATAAACAAACAGCGCGAAGTGATCTATCACCAGCGCCGGACTATCCTCGAGAAGGAGGATCTGCGCGAAGACGTCATGGAGATGGTCGACCAGCAGATCCAGGCGTTGGTCAGTGAACACACGATGGGCGAACTGCCCGAGAACTGGGACTTGCTGGGCCTGGCCAATGAGGCCCGCCTGATTGTGCCGCTGCCGAAGGACTTCGACACGCGGGGATGGGCCAGGGGCGTGCGTGACGAGATCACCGCCGAACTCACCACCCTGGCCGAGAACCGCTATGAAGCCGGCCTGCGCGATACCGGGAGCGCGGTGCTCACCCAGACAAAGCTGGCGAACATGACCCTGGCCGACATGAAATTGTCCCGGGACACCTTGCTGCGCTGCGTGCACGTCTGGCTGGTCAAGCGCCTTGGCGATAAGGTCACGGCCGATCTCGATGCCGCCAAGACCGGGATGAATGACCTGCCCGATGCGCTCCGAGAAGCGGTCAGCGAGGCATTCTTCGATGGCATCCGGCTATTTCGCGATCGCTCGATCATGATTCAGACGGTTGACCAGTTCTGGATCCGACATTTGACCGATCTAGACGAGCTGCGCGAAGGGATTGGCCTGCGCGCCTATGGCCAGCGCGACCCGCTGGTGGCGTATCGCCAGGAAGCGAGCAACACCTACGCCGAACTGTTGGATCAGATCCGCGAGACGGTGTCCCAACGCATCTTCAACGTTCAGTTGAACGTCGCGCCCGCCGCGGCGCCAACGCAGCGCGCGGCGCCGGTCCGCCAGGTAGCGCCCGCCGGCGGGATTACCCGACCAGCGCCGTCTCAGTTGCGCACATCAGGCGGGAGCTCGGCCGCGGCGGCCCCAAAGCCAGTCACCAAGAGTGGCGCGAGAGTTGGCCGAAACGACGTCTGCCCGTGGTGCGACCAGGGCAAGAAAGTCAAACACTGCGACTGCGACGGCGCGCGCAAGTTCCGCGGAGAGATCTAGCCGTCCAGTAGCGCCGCCCGCCTGCATAGGAACGTCACCCCGGTGGAAGTCGGGGTCCTCTCTCAAAGAACGTCACCCCCGCTTTCGCTAGGGTCCACAAGTAACACCGTTGGACGGCCCGACCGCGAGCGGTTAGAAACCGCTCGCAACATGAACGAAGCCCCTGCGGGGCTACGGACCTCCGCCCGCCCACCCTCACGGGAACGTCACCCCAGCGAAAGCTGGGGGCCACGAGTAACCCCGTTGAGCGCCTCGCTCGCCAGGCACCTAACGCCGAACTGCCAAAGCCCAAGCGTTCTGACCGCTTATCGATGGACTACGCGCCGGGCTGACTCTGGAGCGGTCAGACCGCTAACCCGTGGCCAGAGAAACCAGCTTGACGACGCCTGTGCAACCGACGGCGGTTTGGCCAACCCCATCACCGGCGACCCCATGGAGCCGGAACATGCCGACCAATCCACGCGCGCCCGGCTCACCCGTGCCGCTCGCATTCTCATCTCGCCGACGCCTGCTCGCGATTGGCGGCGGCGTCCTGGGCCTTGGCGCACTGGGGCTAATGGTGAACGGCATTCTCAATCCACCGGCTTCGACGCCCACGCCGGCCCCCACGCCAACTGCACGCCCGGCGGCAACCCCGACTAACGCGCCCACCCAGCCATCAAACACCCGAGACGCTCCAACTCGGCCACCGGCGACAGCCACGCCCGCGACTAGCATGGTCGTCGCCTCGTCCGTCCGCCAGGTCAGCGCAGACCTGGTGGCCATCACGCTGGTGCCAGGGGTGGAGATGGAGTTCGTGCGAATTCCGGCGGGCGAGTTCTTGATGGGCAGCGACAAGTCCAAGGATCGCGACGCTGACCCCGACGAATTGCCCCAGCATATATTGAACCTCCAAGAATATTGGATGAGTAAAGGGCCAGTTACAGCCACTCATTTTGCGCCCTTCGGCAAGCCGACTGGGTGGAGAAATCCAACGATTGCAGAAGGCGAGAACAAAGCGAACCATCCAGTTGTAAATGTTACGTGGGACGATTGCACCGCATTCTGCTTTTGGGCGGCCAAATTAACGGGGTTTGAGATTGCGCTGGCAAGCGAAGCCGAGTGGGAGAAGGCGGCCCGGGGACCCGATGGGCGACTTTATCCATGGGGTGATGAGCCACCGGATGCAACCCGACTTAACTACAACCACCTAGTCGACACGACAACTGAGCAAGGGAAATATGGACAGCGCGGCAGAAGTCCGTACGGGTGCGACGATATGGCCGGCAACGTTTGGGAGTGGACGCGCAGCCTGTGGGGCAAGGATGGGAGCAAGCCTGAGTTTGGGTATCCGTATACAAACCGGCAAACGGAACGCGAGGACCTGACCGCGGGGCGCGATGTCTTGCGCGTGTTGCGCGGCGGCTCGTTCAACGACGATGCCCGCGACGTGCAGTGCGCGAGCCGCTTCAGGCTCGGTCCGGACTCCACCTCGGCGGCATCGGTTTTCGGGTGATTATGCGCCTCCCATCCTAGTACCTCTGATCTCTG
>JBKJQK010000214.1:0-4590 GCA_046594095.1 Anaerolineae bacterium
GCTGGTGAGCGAGCGCCGGCGGGCCTCAATGACATTGAAAGTCGCCCAGGCCGCGCAGGCGAAGTAGATCAGGGCGAATGGGAAGAACAGGGGGCCGGGCGTGAGATGGGGGAGCCGATCGACGCTGACCCCCGGTTCGGCGATCACATCGGTGAAGAGGACCAGCAGAAAGACAAGCATGCCGCCGACGTAGCCCAGCTTCGCGCCAATCCTGCGGGTCGGGGAAATGTCGCCGGTCGCGCGCAGCAGGGTGTCCGACAGGTCGAGCGATGCGGCTGGCACGAGGGCGATGCCGATCCACTGCAGACGTTGCCAGGTGAAGGCCACCTCGCCGATGGAGAGCTGCGACATCAGCTCCATCAAAAATGTGCCGATGATGCAACCCAGCAGGATGGCGAATGACCGGGCGATCCGGCTGCGCCGGTTGTACAGGCCAATGTAGATGATCAGCGCAAAGGCGGTGATCAGGATGCCGGTGACGATGATGCGGTTGAGCAGTCCCACCGCGCCGACCGCCAGCGCGCCGAAATCATTCATCTGAAAAGGCAACATACCACAGGCGGAACGGCCGACGAATTGCCGGCGGCGCATGACGAAAGATCAAGAAAGGCTCGCCCTGTCTCTGCAACACGGATTTCCACGGATTGACAGGCGGTCATCTGCCAGGGTGATTTCATGGGTCATCCATATCCATGGCAAATCCATCCGCGCGTATCCGTGGAAATCAGTGTTCCTAATGCCAGCCCTTATCCGCTTCGGTCGTCGGCCCTCTGTCCGCGCGCGCAATCCGCCACAGCAGCGCCGCGCCGATCGCATACGCGGCCATGGCCAGGCCAAATACGGGGGTGAGGCCCACCCGGTCCTGCAACAAGCCGCTGATGGGCGGGGCGAGCGCGCCCACATTGATGGCCGTGGTCAGGATCAGATTGACCACGGCATACTCGTCGGGCGGCGTGCGGTCGATGATGTGGGCGCGATACAGCGGGAGGGCCAGGTTGAACAGGGCCGCCCGGGCGATCAGGGCGGCCACCACCCAGCCCAGGGCCGGGCTGAAGCCGACGACACCGTAAGCGACGACTGAGATCAGGGCGCCCGTGACCAGCGACTCGACCCGGCCCAGCCGCTCGCCCAGCCACGGCCCGGCAAACGTGGCAACGCCCATGCTCAGATTCATCGCCGCCAGCAGCGCGCTCAGAAACTGATCCGACACGCCGAAGCGGTCCTTCAGGATCAAGGTCAGGAAACGCGCCACCAGGCTTCCCCCGAAGAAGATGATGGCCAGGGGTAACGCATACCGAAATGCGGGGGTCTTCAGGCGGATCAGATAACGCGGATCGAAATAGCGCAGGGCCGCGGGCGCCCGCGGCGGGCCCGCTTTGGGTGATGTATTTGCGTGGCGCAGCTCAGGTGGATGAATTCGCCAGAGCGGGATGAGGGCGATGACGCGGATGGCCAGCGAGACTAGGATCGCCGATCGATACGCCTCGGGTGAATCGGCCCGGGCCGCCAGGGCGAGCGCGATCCCGGCCGGCAGGATCCCGGCCAGAAGATTGCCGGCCACGGCTGCGATCGTGCTCACCCCCTCGTTCAGGCTGAACAGGCGGGTTCGGTTGGCCGGTGTGCTCAGCATGGCCGCCAGCGGGACGACCGTGATGGCGTAGAGCACCAGTCCGAAACCGCTGATGGCGTACAGGACCAGCATGAGTTCGAGCTGGGTGGTCAGGAGCGTGCCCGCCCAGGCGGCGATGCCAATGCTTGCGCCCAGCAGGATCGCCCGCCGTTGCCCGAGCCGGTCCAGCAGGGCCGCGGCCAGTGGCGCCATCAGCGCCCCGCCCAGATTGTGGGCCAGCGTCATCAGTCCGATCGAAGCGCGATTCAGACCGATCGAGGCCAGATAGATCTCGAACAGGACCGACGGCACGCCTGTGCCGACGAACCAGATGGCCAGGCCGATGACAAGCAGGCGGGCCTGGCTTGATATTGCAGCCGGGGGCGCGCGGTTAGGCACGCGCCAATCCTATCTCGCGTCCGTAGCCGGGCTCGACGGTGACCCGCCCATGCGCATACGCCTCCCGGCCGCGCAAGACAACGCGTTCCACCCGCCCGCGCAGCGCCCAGCCCTCAAAGGGCGTCCAGGCGGCCCGGGTCTGCATCTCCGCGCCGTGGGCGGTCCAGACCGCGTCAAGGTCAACCTCTATCCAGGTCTCGAGTTGCTCGGGCACGCCGAAGATTCGGCGCGGGTTCGCGCTCATTCGGGCGATGACGCCGTCCAGGCTGAGCAGCCCCTCTTCGACCAGGCGGAGGTTGAGGGCCAGCGCCGTTTCAAGCCCTGGGTAGCCGGGGGGCGGGTTGGGGCCGTCTTTCTCGGCCAGCAGATGCGGGGCGTGGTCGGTCGCGAACATGTCGACGATGTCTAGGTTGGCCCGGATGGCTTCCACGTCGTCCCGGGTGGCGATCATCGGCCGGACCTCGGCCCGGCCGGCCCCGATGCGGGGAATGTCCTCGTCGCACAGCCAAAGGTGATGCGGGCATACCTCGCAGGTCACGGCGATGCCGGCGTCTTTGGCCCGCCGGATGAGCTCGATTTCGTCCCGCCGGCTGACGTGGCAGATGTGGATCGAGCGCCCGGCCAGATGGGCGGCCAGGATGGCGGCCGCGGCGGTGCGTTGCTCGGCGTGGCACAGCAGCGGGCGGTCGGCCGGCCAGGCCCGGGCATGGGCGAGCAGCCCGCCGAGGCTGTCCATCTGAAGCGTGCCAAACGTATTATCCAGATACATCTTCAGCCCGGCGCAGTCCGCGGCCAGGGACGGCGCGCTATCGACATTGCCAACCGTGGCTCCGAGATACAGCCCGTAGTCGCAGCGGGCTTTCGCCCGGGCCGCCTCCCGGGCGACGCGCAGGGTCGCCGCGTCGGTGACCGACGGCGCGGTGTTCGGCATGGCGGCCACGTAGGTGAAGCCGCCGGCCAGAGCGGCGCGCGTGCCGGAGTCGAAGTCCTCCTTGTGCGTGGCGCCGGGTTCGCGCAGATGGACGTGGGTGTCGATCAGTCCGGGGAGTTTGACAGTCGTCATGGATGTGGCTCCGTCATGAGTGGCGTTGAATGTGGGCCGACTACCTCGTCGCCCGCCCGCCAAGCGCAGCCGCTGGAGCGACCTGACGCCATTGGCCGGGTGTAAGTCCGTCCAGCGAAAGGCCCCCGACTGCGACCCGCAGCAGGCGCAGGGTGGGCAACCCGACCGCGGCGGTCATGTGCCGGACCTGGCGTTTCTTGCCTTCGCGCAGGACGATCTCGACCCAGGCCGTTGGGCCGTGCGGGGTGATCGGCTTCTCACGCTCGGGCACGTCCGGCAGCGCGGGCAGCGCGCGCGCCTCGCATGGCTGGGTGACATAGTCTTTGATCCGCAAACCCCGGCGGAGCGCCGCGAGGGCAGCCTCGGTCGGCTCGCCCTCGACCTGGGCCCAGTAGGTTTTGGGCAGCTTGTGGCCCGGGTCGGTCAGGCGGTGGATGAGCGCGCCCTCGTCGGACAGGAGCAGCAGCCCCTCGCTGTCGTAGTCGAGGCGGCCGGCCGCATACACGTTGGACGGCAGGCCGAACTCGCTCAGCGTGCGTTTGCCGGCGTCCGTGGCCGATTGCGTTTCATGGGTGAACGAGGACAGGACGTTAAAGGGTTTGTAGAAGGCAATCAGCATGGGGCGCCGGCCTTAGAGCAGGGAGAAGGCGCCGACGGCGGTGCCGAAGCCAGGATGGGGCGGGAGGATGAAACGCTCGGTCATCCCGTAGAAGCGCGCGACGTCCAGGATCGTCTGACGCACAGAGCCGAGTTCCATCAGCCGGCCGATGAAGACGACCTTGTCGAGCTGCTCGGCCCGGGCGGCGTTGATGGCGATGACGGCGATGGTCTGCCCGATCATCCGGGCCAGGCCGGCCGCTATATCCTCGCGCCGCGGCGCCGAGGTCATGCGCTCGACTTTGCCGAAGTTGACCGCGTTGGCGTCGGCGGGGAGCCGGCCGATATGGCCGTCCCCGACTGCTTCGATCAGGGTGGTATCGACCGCATTCGCGTCGCCGGCCAGGGCCATCGCATCGATGCCGGCCGGGTCGGCCGTGCCGAGGAGGAGTTTGGCCAGGCCAATCAGGGTCCCGCCGCCCACCGCGCTGCCGGATGAATGCGCGCAGGCGCTCCGGCGGGCCGCCACGCAGGCCGTGCCTGAGCCGGCGCTCACGATCAGGGCCTCCGGCTGATTGGACAGGGCCAGCCCGCCCCGGCCGATCGCGTCGACCTCGCCCACCTTCACCAGTTCGGCAGCGCCGATCGCGTCGGGCAGGCGCCGGTGCTGGCCGCCGGTGACGGCCACCCGGGTGAATTCGCCCGGGTCGCGGCCGGTCGCCCGCAGCGCGCGCTCGAAGGCGCGCAGGTCGACCTTGCCTGCGCTGGGCATGAAGGTCATTCGTGGCGCGCCACCCGGCGCCTTCGAATAGACGATGTCGGTGTTGGTGAGGCCGAAGTCGATGGCGGCAAACATGATCTAGAAATAGCTCCCGATGATCTCCAGCAGGCGTTTGATGGTGGCGGCGTCGCCGGACTGGAC
>JBKJQK010000449.1:0-10666 GCA_046594095.1 Anaerolineae bacterium
CTGGCAAGGCCGGCAAGACGGGCAAGGGCGCCAAGTAGAGTGGGCAATAAAGGTATTTGCGATGGGTAAACAGACAGAAAATTCCAGGGAACGCCGCCGCCGTCGCGTGCGGGCCAAGGTGCATGGCACCCCCGAGCGCCTTCGCCTCAACGTGTTTCGCAGCAATGAGCACATCTACGCTCAGGTCATCGATGACATCGCCGGGCATACCCTGGCGGCGGCATCGAGCCTTGACACGTCGATCAAGGCTCTGGGCAAGATGACCAAGGTGCAGGAAGCGGGCGCGATTGGCAAACTTGTCGCTGAGCGGGCAACGGCCAAAAATATCAAGAAGGTCGTCTTCGATCGGGCCGGCTATCTGTATCACGGGCGCGTCAAGGCTGTGGCCGATGGCGCGCGCGCGGGTGGTTTGGAGTTCTAAATGGAAAGAAGGAACCAGCAGTCTAACCGCGGCGACCGCCGCGACCGCCGTGGCGGCCCAGGCGGCCCTCCGGGCGGACCGTCCGATGGCAAGCCCGAGCTGGACACGAAGGTCGTCGACATTGCCCGCGTGGCGAAAGTGATCAAGGGTGGCCGGCGCTTCGCGTTCCGCGCCCTCCTGGTCGTCGGCGACAACAACGGCCACGTCGGTCTTGGGACTGGCAAAGCCCGCTCGGTGCAGGATGCCATCAAAAAGGCGACCGAACGCGCCCGAAACAATATGCAGGCGATCAACATGCTCGATCACACCATCGCGCATGAGGTGCTCACCAAGCATGGCGGCGCGGTTGTTCTGCTGAAGCCCGCTTCGCCCGGCACCGGCATCATCGCCGGCGGCGGCGTGCGCGCGGTGCTTCAGGCGGCCGGTATCAAGGACGTCCTGACCAAGCAGCTCGGTTCATCGAGCAAGCTGAACTCGACGTTCGCGACGCTCAAGGGACTGCAGCAACTCAAGAATATCAACGAAGAGGCCATGCGCCGCGGCAAGGAAGTCGCCGAAGTGCAGCCCTTCTGGAGGCGTGGCAATGTCCGTACCAGCCAGCAATAGCCCGGCGGCCGCAGCTACCGATTCAGCGACCGTCGCCAGTGGGCCGACGGTCACCGTCACCTGGGTCAAGAGCGCTATCGGTTACTCAATCCGCCAGAAGCGGACGATCGCGGCGCTTGGCTTCAGCAAACTCGGCCAAACGGTCACTCGGCCTGACAATCCTCAGGTCCGTGGGATGATCGAAGCGGTCAAGCATCTCGTCAAGATAAAGTAGCCGCGCGCATCCGCGCGGGCACGCCTGCGCGCCACGGTTCCGCCCTTGGGGCAGCCGCCAGCGCGCCGGACACGGAACGAACACATGAAACTGCACGAAATCAAACCGGCCAAGGGCGCTTACCACCGCGCAAAGCGTATGGGCATGGGCATTGCCGCGGGTCAAGGCCGGACGGCCGGCCGCGGCCAGAAAGGCCAGAAATCTCGCGCCGGCGGGGTGAAAGGGCCATACTTCGAGGGTGGCCAGCTCCCGCTTGTTCGCAAGCTCCCCTTTGCGCGCGGGGTGGGCTTCAAGAACCCGTTCCGGATCGACTATGCGCCCATCAACGTGGCCATGCTCGAGGAGCGGTTTGAGGCGGGCGCGACGGTTAATCCCGAGGTTCTGCTGAAGTCTGGGCTAACCCATGGGAGCGACAAGTACGTGGCGATTCTGGGGAACGGCGACATCGCCAAGGCCATGAACGTCACCGCCCATAAGTTTTCGGCCACCGCCAAGGAAAAGATTGAGAAGGCGGGCGGGACTGTTACCAAGCTCGAAGTCAAGCGCGGCGGCTACCGGACCCGGTAGCCTGGCCGTGTTTCATGCGCGGCGCGCGTTTCGCGCCGCGGGTTGGGAAAGCGTATGCTCCAAGCTCTAAGAAATGCTCTGGCTCTCCCCGAGCTGCGGAACAGAATTCTGTTCACCGTGTTCATTCTGGTGATCTATCGCCTGATTTCGCACGTGCCAGTCCCCGGCGTCAATGTCGAGGTGCTGCGCCAGATCCAGAGTTCGATCGAACAGGGCCAGGCCGGCGGCTTCGGCAACCTGGTTGGCATTCTGAACCTGCTATCCGGCGGCGCCGTGAACAACTTCTCGGTGCTGGCGATGGGTGTGTACCCGTATGTGACCGCCCAGTTGATTGTTCAGTTGCTCGTGCCAATCATCCCGCGCCTGACCGAGTTTGCCAAGGAAGGCGAGCAGGGCAAGCGCAAGATCAACCGGATCACCTATATCGCCACCGTCCCGATGGCGATGTTGAACGCGATCGGCCAGGTCAATATCTTCGAGCAGATCGGCTTTAGCATCAACCAGGGCGCCGCCCGGGTTCTGCCCAATTGGGGCTTGGTCCCCTCCGAGAACATACTGCCGACCCTGGTCACTGTTCTGACCATGACCGCGGGCACGATGTTCGCGATCTGGCTGGGCGAGCTGATCACCGAGCAGGGCATCGGCCAGGGTCTCTCGATCATCATTTTTGGCGGTATCGTCTCGCGGCTGATCTTCAGCCTTGTCCAGGGTATCGCAGGGCAGACGGACACGGGCCAGCGGCTCCTCGCGCTTATCGCCCTGGTCGTCGTCCTTGTCGCGATGGTGGTGGCCATCGTTGTCATCCAGGAAGGCGAGCGTCGAATCCAGGTCCAATATGGCAAGCGTGTGCGCGGACGGCGGATGATGGGCGGATCGGGCACGCATATCCCGCTCAAAGTGAACTCGACCGGCATGATTCCGTTGATCTTTGCCCAGGCCATGTTGGTGTTCCCTGCGGTGCTGTCCAGTTTCTTTGTCAACAGCCCCGACGCGACGGTCCAGAAGATCGCCTTTGACGTGTCGAACTTCTTCACCGGATCGCGCGGAGCGAACGCATCGCCGTTCAACCTGATCATGTATGCGCTGATGTATTTCACCCTGGTCGTGGGCTTCACCTACTTCTACACCGATGTCGTGATGCAGCAGCAGGGCCTGGCCGAGAATCTGCAGAAGCAGGGTGGTTTCATCCCCGGCATCCGGCCGGGCAAATCGACCGACTCGTTTGTTACCAAGGTCATGCGCCGCCTGACCCTGGTGGGCGCGCTTTTCCTGGGTACGCTGGCGATCCTGCCGTATTTCTTCGAACTGCTTGGCCAATACGTGCCAGGCTTTGGTTTCCTCACACCGCTGGGCCGCAACTCGAGTCTGATCTCGGGCGCGGGCCTGCTGATTGTGGTGGGCGTGGTGCTCGATACCATGCGGCAGCTTGAGGCGCAGCTGATGATGCGCCGCTACGAGGGCTTTATCAAGTGACGATGCGCGTCGACCTGCGCGCATACTGGCATGGCCTGATCATGATCGGCGCGCCAGGAGCGGGCAAAGGCACCCAGGCGGTGCTGCTCTCCAGGGCGCTCGGCGTGGTGCATATCTCGAGCGGAGACCTGTTCCGCGAGCACATCAGTGGCGGTACGGAGCTCGGAAAACTGGCAAAGTCCTACATCGATCAGGGCAATCTCGTCCCAGACGACGTGACGATTGCCATGGTTCGGGACAGGCTGTCGCACCCAGATTGCGCCGCGGGTTTTATCCTGGATGGCTTTCCCCGGACGGTCCCGCAGGCGGATGCGCTCGACCAGGTCTTGCATGACTTGAACAAACGGGTGACGCTGGTTCCCTATATCCGGGTGCGCGACACGATGCTGATCGAGCGCCTCACGCATCGCTGGACCTGTCGCGCGTGCGGGGCGGTGTTCGGTTCGGAATCGCTGCCGCCACGGGGCGGCTGTAAGCAGGACGTGTGCGACGGGGAGTTGTATCGCCGGCCGGACGACAATCCGGAGACGCAGCGCCGGCGGATCGAGGTGTATCTGCGAAGTACCGCGCCTTTGATCGACTACTACCGGCAGGGCGGGCTGCTGGTCGAAATCGGCGGCGAGTACACCGTCGACCACGTGCATCGGCTGATGCTGGACGCGGTGCGCAAGTCTGTGGGGTTGTACTGAGGCCCAAATGATTGTGCTCAAGACGACCGCCGAGCTCGCGCTCATGCGCGAGGCTGGCCAGATTGCTGCCCGGGCGTTGGCTGAGACGATCGCGGCGGTGAAGCCGGGGGTGACGACCGCCCATCTGGACGCGGTTGCCGAGCAAATCATCCGCGCTCTGGGCGCGGTGCCGTCGTTCAAAAACTACCGGCCGTCAGGGTCTGGGACCGATCTGCCGCCGTTCCCGGGCTCGATCTGCGCGTCGGTAAACGACGAGGTTGTGCACGGGTTGCCAGGTTCGAGGCGCTTGAAGGACGGCGACGTGATGAAGATCGACGTAGGGGCGTTCTACAAAGGCTTCCACGGCGATACGGCCTGGTCTGTGCCGGTGGGCACGGTGAGCGCGCAGGCCCAAGAGCTGCTCCGGGTGACGGAGGCGTGTCTGTATGCGGGGATTGCGGTGGCCCGTCCGGGAAACCGTTTTGGCGATATCGGGGCGGCGATCCAGCGCCTGGCCGAGTCGCATGGCTTCAGTGTGATCCGGGAGTACACCAGCCACGGGGTGGGGCGGGAGCTGCACGAGGGCTTCAGCCTGCTAAATTATGGTGAGCCTGGGCAGGGCATGTTGCTGCGCCCGGGGATGACAATCGCGTTGGAGCCGATGATCAACGCAGGGCGCTACGGGACCAAGGTCAAGAAGGACCTCTGGACAGTATCGACAATAGATGGTAAACTCTCCGCCCATTTTGAGCACACCATCGCCATAACGGATGGCGAAGCGGAAGTGTTGACACGGCTCAAATTGGGCTGAGAAATGGAAGCGCATCCGGCTTGCGCTGAATGGCGCGGAGCCGGGTTTTTTCGCGTACCGCTGGACGGGTGACCGTTCACTCTGGCCGGGAGCCGGCGCGCAGAAAAGTTCGGTCAGGCGCGACTCGAGTTGCGCGCGATCGTTGGACAGAACGAGGAATAACATGAAAGTTGCAGCATCGGTGAAGAAGCGCTGCCCGAAGTGCAAAGTGGTCAAGCGCCACGGCCGGGTCTACGTGATCTGCGAGATCCCGAAGCATAAGCAGCGCCAGGGGTAGATGAGATGTGGCCCCGCGACGCAGGCCTTCCAGGCGGCGGCGCAGGGACACGATGACAGGCAAGAGGAAAAATGGCAAGAATTGCAGGTGTGGATCTGCCGCGAAACAAGCCCGTTCACGTTGGGCTTGCCTATCTGTACGGTGTGGGGCGGCCGATGGCGGCCGACATTCTGGAACAGACGAAGATCAATCCGGCCACCCGGATCAAGGATCTGACTGAGGCCGAGGTTGCTCAGCTGCGCGAGGTGATCGAGAAGGAATACCGGGTCGAGGGAGACCTCCGGCGCGAAGTTCAACTCAACATCAAGCGGCTGATCGAAATCGGCTCCTATCGCGGCCTGCGCCATAAGCGCAATCTGCCTACCCGCGGCCAGCGCACGCGGACGAATGCCCGCACTCGCAAGGGCATCAAGAAGACGGTGGCCGGACGGGGTCGCCGCCGCGGAGCGAAGAAGAAGTAACGGTATGGCGCGGCCGACGGCCGTGCTGGACCGATGGCGCGTAGGGCCACTTCCGTGTAGCGCAATGCGCGATGAGATGGAAGCCGGCGATACGCAACGAAACAATACACAATGGGAAAACCACAGGGTGCGGGCGCGCGTGCGCCCCGGCGTCAGACGAATCCTCGCCGGGCGCGCAAGAACGTGGCCTTTGGCCAGGTTCATGTTCAGGCAACGTTCAATAACACGATCGTGACCGTGACCGACAAAGCGGGCGGGGCCATTTGCTGGGCGAGCGCTGGTGGCGCGGGCTTCCGGGGCAACCGGAAGAGTACTCCGTTCGCCGCCCGTATCGCGGCCCAGAACGCCTATCGGCTGGCCATCGACAACGGCATGCAGGAAGTCGATGTGTTTGTAAAGGGTCCTGGCCCCGGGCGCGAGGCCGCGGTCCGCGCGCTGCAAGGCTCCGGGCTGCGCGTCAAGTCAATCACCGACGTAACCCCCGTTCCGCACAATGGTTGCCGGCCGACCAAGCGCCGCCGCGTCTGACCTGAGGTACTGAAGCTATGGCACGATACACCCAACCCGTCTGCCGCCTCTGCCGGCGCCAGGGCGAGAAACTCTTCCTGAAGGGCGCGCGCTGCATGAGCGGCAAGTGCGCCATTGAGCGGCGCGCCTACGCGCCGGGTCAGCATGGCCCAAACGCGCGCACCCGCCGCAACAAGACCAGCGATTACGCCCTCCAGCTTCATGAGAAGCAGAAGGTTCGCCGGATTTATGGCATTCTCGAGGCGCAATTCCGCCGCTACTACCAGGCCGCCTTGCGCAGCCGCGGCGTAACCGGCGCCCAATTGCTGATCTATCTTGAGCGCCGGCTCGACAACACGGTCTACCGCTCGGGGTTCGCCCCGTCCCGGCAGGCTGCCCGGCAGCTCGTCACGCACGCCCACTTCAACGTCAATGACCATCCAGTGGACATTGCGTCGTACCAGGTCAAGCCGGGCGACAAGATCACGGTCCGGGACTCAAGCCGCAAGCTCGAGTACTGGAAAACCTTGACCGGCGAGAAGAACGAGGGCAACACGCCGCAGTGGTTGTCTGCGGATAAATCCACGCTCACAGCGTTGGTGCAGGGGCTGCCCACGCGCGAGGCGATTGAACTGCCGATCAAAGAGCAGCTCATCGTCGAGTATTACTCGCGGTAGTTAAGGACCGGCTGCGCCGCTTCTTACAGGAGGGCTACTTTGCTCACCCCATTCGTGTTTCCCAAGGTTGAAGGTGACGTTGTCACGCGAGACTATGGCCGGTTTGTCATCGGCGCCATGGAGCAGGGCTTCGGCGTCACGGTCGGCAATTCGCTTCGGCGGGTGCTGCTGAGCTCTCTCCAGGGCGCGGCCATCACCTCGATGCGGATCACCGACGTTCATCACGAGTTTTCGGATATTCCGAATGTTCGCGAAGATGTGACCCGGCTCATGCTGAACGTCAAGCAGATTCGTCTGCGGATGAAGGGCGACGTCCCCCAGCGCATGCGTCTCGAAGTCCGCGGCGAAGGCGTCGTGACCGCCGGGGACATCATCGTCCCGCCTGAAATCGAAATCGTCAACCCGGAGCTGTATCTCCTGACGACGGATTCGGCCAAGGCCCGCCTCGATGTGGAGTTCCAGGTCGAGTCGGGGCGCGGCTATTCGCCGGCCGAACAGCGCGGGCGCCTGCCCATCGGCGAGCTGCCCGTGGACGCGATCTACAGCCCGGTCAAGCGGGTGAATTACGAGATCGAGCCGGCCCGCGTGCAGAACATGACCAACTACGACAAGCTCGTGTTGGAGATCTGGACTGACGGGACCGAGCGGCCGCAGGAGGCCCTGGCCCAGGCGGCGAATATTCTGGTGCAGTATCTGCTCACGATTGCGGGCGTGTCCATCGAGGACGCGGCTCCCGTGGCCAAGGCTGATACCCTGGGAATTCCTCCCGAGATCGCGGCCAAGCCCATCGATGAGCTTGAACTGAGCGTGCGAGTCTACAACGCGCTGAAGCGCACCGGCATTTCGACCATTGGCGAACTGCTGGATCTGATGAACAAGAGCGGCGGGAACCTTACGAATCTGCGCAACTTCGGGGACAAGTCGATGCAGGAGCTTCGCGAGAAGCTCGCGGCGCGAGGCCTGATTCCGGCCGAAGAGGGCGTGGTGACCGGCGAGGCTGAACCGGCTGAAGAGGTCTAAATCATGAGACATGGAGTTGCAGGGTATACGCTGAGCAGGACGTCCGCGCAACGCACGGGTCTTCGCCGCAGCCTGGTGTCGGAACTGATCGATCACGGCCGCATCCAGACGACTGAAACAAAGTGCAAGGCGATTCAAAATCAGGCTGAAAAGCTGGTGACGATCGCCAAGAAGAGCATGAGCGGAGATTCGTCAGTGCAGGTCTCGGCCCGGCGTCTTGTGGCCGGTCAAGTGGATGGCGGCGTGACCATCGTTCGCAAGCTGTTCGCCGAGATTGCGCCGCGTTACGCCGACCGCAAGGGCGGCTACACCCGGATCTACAAGCTGGGACCGCGCAAGGGCGACAATGCGCCGATGGCGCTGATTACCTGGGTGGAGTAAGTGTGAGGTTTCGGTCCACGGTTGCCTACGATGGGAGCGCGTTCTTTGGCTTTCAGAATCAGGCAAACGGCAGGACCGTGCAAGAGGAGTTGGAAGCAGCGCTGGCGCAGATCGCCGGGCACGCTGTCGGGGTGATCGGCGCGGGAAGAACGGATACCGGGGTACATGCGACAGGACAGGTGATTGCCTTCGACCTCGAATGGCGACACTCGCCGGGGGAGCTGGCGCGAGCGGTGAACCACCGCCTGCCGGCCGACGTGGCGGTCCTGGATACGCAAGTTTGCCCGGATGACTTTCATCCCCGTCATGGCGCCCGGAGCCGGACTTACGAGTATGGGGTCGTGGTCGCGCGAGCGCACCCACTCCTGGCGAAGTCAGCCTGGCTGGTGGCGCGAACGCCGGATCTGGCGGTGATGCAAGCGGCTGCGGCGCGACTGATCGGTTCGTTCGATTTCGCGGCCTTCGGGTCGGCAACATCGGGCGAGACAACGGTTCGGAGGGTGTTCCGGGCCGAGTGGCGCGCTGAAACGGCGCGCGCGGGGTTGGGCGAGTGGCCGGGGTACAGGTTCACGATCGAGGCGAATGCCTTCCTTTACCGGATGGCGCGCCGAGTGGTGTGGACGCTGGTGAGAGCGGGCCAGGGCGGCTTGACCGCGGATAATGTGACGGAGATCCTGAGAAGCGGAGACCCGCAGCGCGTGAAAGGGCTTGCGCCCGCCGCCGGGTTGTGTTTGGTCGACGTGAAGTACTGAGGCAAGATATGAAAGCGCAAAAGACGTATGTGGCTAAAGCAGCAGAAGCCAACGCCAGCCAGGCCTGGCATGTGGTGGACGCCGAGGGCAAGACGCTCGGCCGGCTTGCCACGTCCATCGCCCAGGTCATCATCGGCAAGCACAAGCCGATCTATACGCCGAACGTGGACACCGGCGACTTTGTGGTGGTGGTGAACGCGTCCAAGATCGTCGTGACCGGCAATCGGCTGATCGAGAAGTTTTACGCGCGGCATTCGCTCTACAACGGCGGATTTCGCATGGACATCCTGCGCGACCTGCTGGCGAAGGCGCCAGACAAGGTCATTCGCAGCGCTGTGTGGGGAATGATCCCGCATGGCCGGCTGGGGCGCCAGATGATCAAAAAGCTGAAGGTGTACGGCGGAGCCGAGCACCCGCATGCGGCTCAGAAGCCGACGGCGATGAGCGTGTAACGCGTAAGCGCGTCATTGAAGAGGTAAGAAATGGCAGAAACGACACGGTATTTCGAGGGCGTCGGACGCCGCAAAGAGTCGACCGCGCGGGCGCGGATTTACCCGGGCGGGACGGGCAAGATCACGGTCAATGACCGTGAGAACGCCCAGTACTTTGGCCGGGAATCGGATGTTGGCATGGTCAATGCGCCCCTGGCGCTGGCCGGCACCGTTGTCTATAACGTGAGCATTCACGTGAATGGCGGCGGGATCACCGGGCAGGCCACGGCCTCGCGCATGGCGGTTGCCCGCGCGATGGTCACAGCCGACCCCGAACTTCGCGCGGCTCTCAAGGCCGCCGGGTACCTGT
The DNA here is from genome assembly GCA_046594095.1 of Anaerolineae bacterium. GTDB lineage: Bacteria > Chloroflexota > Anaerolineae > J036 > Brachytrichaceae > Brachythrix. The sequence continues at coordinate 9,637 of JBKJQK010000449.1, forward strand.
CGCGCGATTCGCGCGAGAAGGAACGCAAGAAGCCAGGCCTCAAGCGCGCGCGCAAGGCGCCGACCTACACCAAGCGCTAAGCCGGCCGCGGCCGTCTGGCCGCGCTGTCCCGCGCGAGCGAGGAATCTCATGAATCTCGTCGAATCGATTGAAAAAAGCTTGACCGCCAACAGCAAGGTGCCGAAGCTGCTGCCGGGCGATACCGTCCGCGTGCACCAGAAGATTATCGAAGGTGAGCGCGAGCGGGTGCAGATCTTCCAGGGTACGATTATCCGGCTCCGCAAGGGCGGGTTGAATGCCAGCTTCACCGTTCGCCGCATCGCGACAAACAACATCGGGGTGGAGCGGACCTATTTGTTGCACTCGCCGCGGATTGAAAAGATCGAAGTGGTGAAGCACGCCAAGGTTCGGCGCGCCCAGCTCTACTACTTCCGCGAGCTGCAGGGCAAGAGCGCGCGCCTCAAGGAGCGCCTTCCCGCTCGCGCGCCCAAGGTGGCGGCGGTGCCCGTGGCGGCCGCTCCCGCGCCTGCCGCGCCTGCTGCGGCGGCCGAATAGCCTGTTAGCTGTTAGCTGTTTGCTGTTAGCTATTAGCCGTTAGCTTAAGGCGCCGAGGGTTTCCCCTCGGCGCTTTGCCGTTTTTCAGCCGTGAGCCATGAGCCGTGAGCCATGAGCCGCGAGCCGTGAGCCATGAGCTATGAGCCATGAGCCGTGAGCCGTGAGCCATGAGCCGTGAGCCGGGTGCTGGCATGGGACGCGCCTTCGGCGCTTGGGCCTCTCCCGTGGCGAATGCACGCCACAAGTTGCGCCAGTGTCCGAACGGCTAACGGCTAATGGCTAATGGCTAATGGCTAATGGCCTCATACGCCACAACTCCGTCGATCACCGTCATCGCCACCTTGAGGTCTTTGATCGACTCGGCCGGGCAATTCCAGTAGTCGCCGTCGAGGACGGTGACGTCGGCCTGGTAGCCCGGCGCGAGGCGGCCCTTGTGGTCCTCCTCGCGGGTGAGCCAGGCCCCGGCAGCGGTGGT
>JBKJQK010000479.1:0-6309 GCA_046594095.1 Anaerolineae bacterium
GACTGTTCCTTTGTATTGCCGGATATCCTGCTGCTCGACGAGCCGACCAACCACCTAGACGCCGAGTCGGTGGCCTGGCTAGAAAAGCATCTCCAGCAATACAAAGGAACAGTCATCGCGGTCACCCACGACCGCTACTTTCTTGACAACGTCGCCGAGTGGATTCTGGAACTCGACCGGGGCTACGGCATCCCCTGGAAGGGCAATTACACCTCGTGGCTCGAGCAAAAGCAGAAGCGTCTGGCCGACGAGGAAAAGGCCGACACCCGCCGGCAGCGGACTCTGGAGCGCGAGCTCGAGTGGATTCGGATGGGCGCCAAAGCGCGCCAGGCCAAGGGCAAAGCCCGCATCAACGCCTACGAAAAGCTGGTCAGCCAGGAATCAGAAAAGCGGCTTGACGATCTCGAGATTTACATTCCGCCGGGGCCGCGCCTGGGCGATATCGTGATCGAAGCCGAAGGTGTGGCCAAGGGCTATGGCGATCGGCTCCTGTATGAGGGCCTCACCTTCAAGATGCCGCCCGGCGCGGTGTTGGGTGTCATCGGGCCTAACGGGGTGGGAAAGACAACCATGCTGCGGATGATCATCGGAACGGAAAAGCCCGACGCGGGCAATTTTATCGTCGGACAGACGGTCAAGCTCGGCTATGTTGATCAAAGCCGCACCCTGAACCCGGACAAGAACGTGTGGGAAGAAATCAGCGGCGGCGAAGACTTCATCAAACTTGGCGCGCGCTCGGTTGCCAGTCGCGCCTACGTGGCCAGCTTCAATTTCCTGGGAGCGGATCAGCAGAAGAAAGTGGGCGCGCTGTCAGGTGGCGAGCGCAACCGAGTGCATCTGGCCAAGATGCTCAAGGAGGGCGCCAACGTGCTCTTTTTGGACGAGCCGACCAACGATTTGGACGTCAACACGCTGCGGGCGCTCGAAGACGCGGTTGACAATTTCGGTGGATCGGCCGTCATCGTCAGCCATGACCGGTGGTTCCTCGACCGGGTGTGCACTCATACCCTGGCCTTTGAAGAGGACGGGACCGTGACCTGGTTCCTCGGAACCGTAAGCGAATACGAAGCGGACCGGCGGAAGCGGCTCGGCATCGCTGCCGATACGCCCCACCGGGTTAAATATCGCAAGCTGCAGAGATGACGTCGGGTGGCCGGAACGCATCGCGCCGGTGGATTCTTGGCGCGATCCTGGCTTTGGTCGGGATCCTGGCCGCAATGCGGGCCCCCGCGATATTCGCCGACTTAGGCAGGCCGGATGACGACTACGGATACATCTTCACGCCGATCGCCCAGGGCCTTGTGTTGCCTACTTCGTTTGCGTTTGGGCCGGACGGGCGGACCTACATCGCCGAGAAACAAGGGATGGTCCGGGTCGCCATCAGCGGCACGCTCCAGGCCCAGCCCTTTATCGACCTGACGAGCGAAGTGAATAGCAACTCGGATCGCGGGCTGCTTTCGATCGAACTACACCCGGATTTCCCGGCCGTGCCGTATGTCTATCTGCTCTACACGCATGATCCGCCCGGCGCGCCCGAGGACGGCTCCGGCGCGCGGGTCAGCCGGCTTCTCCGGGTCGAGGCCGACCCTGCAAATCTGAATCTGGCCGCATCCAGCCCGGCCAGCCGGACCGTGATCCTGGGCGCAAGCGGGACGATCACGGCCATCCCGGACCTCATGGCATACCCGACATTCCCAATACCCACCTGCGTCGTGTCGCCCACACTGACGCCCGTGCGGGACTGCGTGCCTTCTGACGCGCAAATCCACAGCATCGGCGGCCTGGCCTTCGGGCCTGACGGCTCGCTCTATGTCGGCATAGGCGACGCATCCTATTTTCTTGACACGATTGCGTTCAATATGCGGGCCCAGGACGTGGATACCCTGGCGGGCAAGGTACTCCGGATCAATCCGCTGACCGGCGATGGGTACGCGGACAATCCGTTTTTTGACGGCGATCCCGGGAGCAATCGTTCGAAGGTGTTCGCCTACGGGCTGCGCAATCCATTCAGACTGACGATTCAGCCCGAGACAGGCAACGTGTTTTTCGGCGACGTCGGCTATAGCGCGTGGGAGGAATTGAACACGGGACGGGGCGGCAACTTTGGCTGGCCGTGCTACGAAGGCGGATCGAGCGGAAGTCTGCCGCTCTCCTTCCCTTTTTCCACCACGGCCTGTGACAGCCTGTACGCGCTGGGACCAAACGGGGTTGTGACCCCCGCGTTTGCCTATCCGCATGGCTACGGGAATGCCATCATCGCCGGGACCGCGCTGAGCGGCACGACATACCCAGGCGTATCGCCAAAGGAGATGCTCGTGGGCGACTACGACCTCGGATGGCTTCGATTAGTCTCAACGACGGCAGAGGGCCATCTGACTATCCGGGAGTGGCTGGCGGTCCCGCAATCGCGATCGAGTTTGACGCAGATGCGGGTCGGCCCGGACGGCCTTGTCTATTTCAACGCGCTGATCTCGGGCGAAGTCTTGCAGATCCGCTATTCGCCGGAGAGCAACCGGGCGCCGGTGGTCTCGGCCTACGTTTGGCCGGATCGCGGAAGTCCACCGCTTACCGCGACGTTTTCGTCTCTCGGTACCATGGACCCCGAAAGCCAGCCGATGACCTACACGTGGTCCTTTGGTAACGGGCAGTCCGCGGATGGGCCGTATGCGCAATCGGTCTACACGGCCACCGGCACCTATACCGCGACGCTCGTCGTGACGGACGTCCTGGGCGGAGCGGCTTCCGTCGCGCATAAGGTATATGTCGGTCCCCTGCCCACCCTGACCCTCACCACGCCGACGATGCCGGCCACGTTCACCTCAAACAGCCTGGTGAGGTTTGCGGGCGAGGTTTGGGACCCAACCGACGGCGATATCAGCGCATCCATTCATTGGGAAGCCGATCTGATCCACGCAAACCACGTTCATCCGGGAATCTTTTCCGCGATCGGGGCCAGCGGCACGTTCACAGCGCCTGTACACGACTCCGGTATGCGGATCCGCCTGTGCGCGCAGGTAGCGGACAGCGCCGGTTGGAGCACGTTGCGGTCGTGTGCGGTGATGTTTGACGTGCTCGGCAGCGTCCTGTACCTACCCTCCCTCGGCCCAGTGAGATGATCGTCACGACGGGCCGGCGCACGCAGTCGGCTCGCGACAGGCCCGTTCAGGTGGGTCGGTATCGCCAGCAACACACCCCATCGAGTGACGGCCGCGACCTCCGAAAATGAGCCCGCCCGCATTGCAGGTATTTCCTGAGGAGGGTGTACGGACACCTCCAGGCGCAGAGGCGATCAGCCCTTCCGAGACGACCCGATAGCAACGACCGGATTTTCGAGCGTGCCGATTTGGTCGATTTCAAGCGAGCAGGTATCGCCAGGCTTCAGAAAGACCTGAGGTGAGCGAAAGTAACCGATGCCGGCGGGAGTGCCGGTCGTCACAATGTCACCGGGATCGAGCGTCATCGCGCTGCTTAGCCATGAAATCAGGCGGGGGAGCGAAAAGCACCAATCCCGGTTTGTGCCGTCCTGCATAACCTGCCCATTCAATTTCAACCGTAGACCCAGAACTGACGGATCCGGAATTTCGTCCGCGGTCACCACGCACGGTCCCATCGGGGCAAAGGTGTCGAAGTTCTTACCCATCATTTCGTTGGCATCCTTGAACTGGATCCAACGGGACGACACGTCGTTGAAGATCGTATAGCCGAAGATCCGGCCCATCACGGCATCCTCGCTCGTCCGGAACATACGCTGTCCAACCACCACAGCCAGTTCGATTTCGTAGTCGACTTTGTATTCCGGGCCGGGATGCCGAATCGGCGCGCCAGGCCCGATGACGCAGTTGTTGAACTTGCCGAAGAAGCGCGGGTCAACCAGGAACCTTGCGGCCGGGTTCTCGTATATGTGGCTCTTGTAATTCAGGCCGCTGCACATGATCTTTCCGGGCGCGGGAAGGGGCGCGAGCAAGCGCGCCCTTCCAAGGGTCACACCGACACGCTGCGGCGCCGTCCGCAATATAGAGCGCGCCTTTGCGAGGCCCGGCCGTCCGGCACGGATCAGCGCGAGCATATCGAGAAACGGAAGCTCAATCAGCCGTCCATCGCGCTCCGCGCCCACGCGAATGTTGCCTTTCGTGACATATGTGTAGAGCCGCATTTCCAGCCTGTCAGACGAGCGGCATCCAGTCCCCGGCGCGCAGGACGACGCTGTCCGGCACGCGTTCGCCACGGGCGCGGGCAGCATCCAGACAGGCCTGGAACTCAGCCAGATCGCGCGCATTATCGGGATGATCGGGCGAACAGTAGTGGCAGGGGAGCACAGTTTGAAACCCGAGCCATTGCGCCGCCAGAGCGCCTTCCGACGGGCTCATTTCACCGGTCAGCATGCGCCCCGGCATCGGGTTCCGGTCGAGAACCTCCATCGGATTAGTGATGCCGACCGCGCCGACGGTGGGCGCGTACAGTTGGGCCTGCAGCTTCATGTCGCTGAAGATTGCTGTATCTCCGTAATGATAGAAGCGCGCGCCGGCGCCGGCGTAAATCACAAAGGCCATCGGCACGCCGCTCGCAAACGTGCCGTCGGGCAGGCGGATCTGCGACCAGTGGTGACATTCAACAGGTTGCACCTTCACTCCCGCGACCTCAACCGCGATGCCCCAGGTCGTGGCGCGAATCTGAGTGGCTGGAATGCCTTTCGCCATCAGATAGGCCTTTACTTCGCCACCGCAGATCACAGGCGCGCCGGTGCGGCGCGCAAGCTTTTCCGTATCGCCCAGGTGGTCAAAGGCGGCGTGGCTGACCACGATCAGGTCAACTCGCTCGAGCTGGTCCGTTTTGATCGGATTCTTCGGATTCTCGTCGAGGAACGGATCAATCAAGACGTGCAAGCCGTCCTCGGTGACGAGCTCGTAGGCGGCGATGCCAAAGAAACGAATGCGTGGACTCATGATCAGGACTCCAATGAATTGCGCGTTGGCGCGGACGACAATACTTCGCGCGCACGGCCGAAACCGCACTCCGCGCTCGTCAGCACAGGCAGGCCGAAAACGGTCTGCGCGTCGGGATATGAAAGGTTGAATACCGACATGGACAGTTGGGCGAGCACGACGCAATCGAACGAACGCCGCGACGTCGCGGAGCGGATTGCATCGGCCAGAATCTCGTTGTGGCCCTGGATGTCGCCATCGGCCAGGCGATACCATGCGGACTCGAGCGTCAGGCCCTCGAAATCCATCTCTCGTCCCGCGGCGGCGGCCGTCTCGCGCAGGAGCAACTGGGTGCTGGCAACCGTGGGTCCGTGGGTGGCGATCACGAGCGCGCGCGGGCCGCATACGATCGCCCGCGCCATCATCGGCTGGTCAATCTGGATAACGGGCACCCCGTGCGGCGCCAGCGCCTGCTGGACTTGTCCATAGGCTCGGTTCATCGTCGAACAGGTCAGCAGAATCGCATCCACATGGGCGAGCCGGACCAGATCATGGCCGTAGCGGACAAACGCATCGATGTTTTCCTGAGGGGGACAGGCCAGACCGCGGCGGTGGGCGTCCATGAAGTTGACCTGAACGGCCTCATTTCCCACATTAATGAGATGCGCGCCGGGGACGAAGCGCCGGCCAAAGAAGGTGGACCATAGCGTCACCCACGATGAGCCGTTGATCACCCCAAGCCGTTTGCCGATAAGGGCCGGATCGCCCGCCTTTTCCGGGCCGGTATGGGCAACACCGGTCACGCGGAGGTAATCGCTGAAGAGCCCGGCGGGATTGGTCAATTCCGGTGGCCGACTCATTTCGATCGGGCCCTCCAGTCTTCGATCACCTGGCGCCACGTGGCGATGAGGCCGTCCTCAAACGGATCCTCGTCACTGTTCACAACCCGGCCGTTCGCGACGAGCCACGCATAAGTTCGCCTCACGGCTTCGGTCACAGGCACCGTGTAGCGAAAACCGAGATCGGCCCGCGCCGCTGATGTGTCAAACATGTTGTTGAACTGATAGTTTTCGACACTGGGCTTCGCGCGGTCTGGGGCAAACCGCGCCAAAACTTCAGTCGGAATGGGCACGACGTCCGGGGCCGGAGCGCCGAGCGCCTCGGCCACGCAGGCGTAATAGCGCGCCCACGTCATCCACTCCTCGCCCGCCACGTGATAGGCATGCCCGAAAGCCGCGGGGTTCCCGGCCGCATTGGCAAAGGCGGCGCCGATATCGTCGCAATGACACCAGCACCAGACCGAGCTGCCGTCGCCGTGCACCACCACCGGCTTGCCCCTTCGGATGCGATCGAGGAACCCGGTCCCTCGGCCAAAACTATGCGAGGG
>JBKJQK010000531.1:0-6595 GCA_046594095.1 Anaerolineae bacterium
GGCAAACAGACCGGCCTTGCCATCCCCCCGGGCGTACTGGTAGTACTGCTTCCAGAATGCGCGCAAAGAATTTCGCGGCCGGAAGCGGGCGATCGCGTCCAGGGCCAGCGCAAACGGGCCGGCCTTGCGCGCGTTCAAATCAAAGATCAGATCCTCGCAGTAATCCAGCCATTCGGGGTAGCGCCCGGCCGCCTCCCAACCCGCCCGTGTGAAAGCGACCGAGCGCGAAGAGGGCAGGAAGCGCTCCGGCCGGATGTCGTCCCGCAGGGGCAGAACGGTCGCGCTCATGGCCAACTCGAACGGGCTGGTGTGCTCGGGGACAAAGAAGCCGCCCACCAGGCGCGTCGACCCGCCATCGAATCCGGCTTGTTCGGCCGCGCCGGCCAGGCGCTCGAGCCACTCGGGGTCGAGGCGCACACCGGCATCGGTGCAGACGATCAGCTCCCCGCGCGCGGCTTCGATGGCGACGTTCCGGCCGCGCGAAATATTCGCGCCGGGCGCTTCAACGACCTGGATGGAAAATCTGATTTCGGACCGCAGGCGGGTTACGGTGTCGTCGGAGCTGCCCCCATCGCAGATGACAACTTCGTCCGGCATGCGCGTTTGCGCGGCAATACTATCGAGCAGGCTCGCCAGCGAGGCACCCTCGTTGAGGACGGTGGCGATCAGCGAAACACGCACGCGGGGCGCCGCTCAGGCGAAGGTGATGCCGCCGTCCAGGCTTGAAATCATGGCCAGCGCGACGATCGGCACGTTCAAGTCGCCGAGCAACGCCCGCCCGCCTTCAAAAGTCTTCTCAATCAGCGCGCCCACGCCACAAATCTGGGCGCCCGCGCCGTGGATGATCCGGGCCAGGGCCTGAATGGTCTGGCCACTGGCCAGAAAATCATCGATGATGAGGACCCGCTCGCCCCGACCGAGGTATTCCGGGGACGCCATGATCTCGACCAGGCGCCCTTTGGTGTGTGAAGGCGCCGTCGTCATCAGCACCAGATCCGGCATCGTCACAGGCTTTGTCTTGCGGGCATAGACAAGCGGGATGTTCAAGACAAGGGCCGTCGTCAGCGCGGGCGCGATCCCGCTGATTTCCACGGTGAGGATCTTGGTGGCTCCCACGCCGGCAAATGCCTTCGCGAACGCCCGCCCGCATTCCATCATGAGTGACGGGTCCACCTGGTGGTTGACAAACGAATCGACCTTGAGTATTCCGCCGGGCAGAATCGAGCCGTCCGTGATGATTCGTTGCTTGAGGGCTTCCATGAGATGGATTATAGATTGCGCGGGATCTGAGCCGCTTTTTGGGAAAGTGCCCCGGCCTGAGTATTGGCTGATATAATCCTGCGAAATTCACGCCGAAGGAAACAGACGCAATAGGTATGGAGAACACAGAGGTCCCCTCAACCAGCCCCAGCAACAGCGGGGGGGATGATGATTTCGCCAAGTCTCTGGGAGAGCTCTTGGCGAGTGGCGATCGATACGATCCGCCCAAGAAAAACCAATTGGTTTCGGGTCGTATCACGGCGCTTAGCGATCGCGAGATTCTTGTGGATCTCGGCGCTAAGTCTGAAGGCATTGTCTCGGGAAAGGAAATCGAAGCCATTCCCAAGGACGTGCGCAAAGCAATGGCGCTTGGCGAAGAGGTCTACGCCTACGTCATTGCACCTGAAGACCGCAACGGAAACGTTGTGCTCTCGATCGCCAGAGCCGTCGCTGAACGCGACTGGACTTTTGCCGAGGAATTGCACAAGAAGCAGGAGGCCCATGAGAGCATGGTCGCCGGCTTCAACAAGGGCGGTGTCATTGTCAAGGTTGGCCGATTGCGCGGGTTCGTCCCGGCCTCGCAGCTCAGCATGCAGCATCAGCGCATGCTCGGCGACGAGGGCCAGCCGCCCGAGCAGCGCTACCAGAAACTGGTGGGCCAGAAGACGCTGATCAAGGTGATCGAGATTGATCGCGAGCGCAACCGCCTCATTCTGAGCGAGCGTGCCGCGGCCAAGGAAGCTCGCGAGGCTCAGAAGAGCAAGTTGCTTGGCTCAATTGAGATCGGTTCGATCGTCGAAGGCAACATCACCAGTGTCAAGGAATTTGGCGCGTTCGTTGACTTGGGCGGCGCGGATGGAATGATCCATCTTTCCGAACTGTCGCATCAGCGCATCAAGCACCCCAGCGAGATCCTCAAGGAGGGCCAGGCCGTCAAGGTCAAGGTCATCTCTCTGGATCGGGATGGCGGCCGTATCGGTTTGAGCCTGAAGGCCCTTCAGGGCGATCCGTGGGCGGACATCGGTAAGCGCTTCAAGGCCGGTCAACTGGTCGAAGCCGAGATCATCAAGACGCATCCCAAGCATGGGGCCTTTGCCCGGCTCAAGGATGACGCCGCGATCGAGGGTTTGATTCCGCTTTCCGAGTTGAGCGATCGCCAGATCGCAAATCCGCGAGAAGTGGTGAAGGAAGGCCAGACGGTGACCTTGCGGGTGCTGCGGGTTGAGCCAGAGCAGAAGCGCCTGGCGCTGAGCCTCAAGCGCGTCAGCTACGCCGAATACGCGGACACAGACTACCAGGGCGAATAGGCCCCCGGAGTATCTGCGCGAAGTCTTGCGCCGCCCCATTCGCGCTTGCCGGCGAATGGGGCGGCGCTGTTTCTTTTTCTACCCGTATGGGTCCGTGCCGACGAGCGTCTGTGATATCGGCTTGATATCTGTAATCTAAGGGGACGCTAACGGCGAGGGTATAAAGTTCCGGTGTTTGCGGCCGGATGTTCGGGCGCATTCAAGAGGATTTGTGTGGCAAACAAACTAGAACGCTTCACCCAGCGAGCCCGCAAGGTGCTCACCATCGCCCAGGAAGAGGCCGAACGGCTTCAGCATAACTATATCGGGACCGAACACTTGCTGTTGGGCCTGATCAAGGAAGAGAGCGGGATCGCCGGTCGTGTATTGCGCGAACTTGGCGCCCGTCCCGAGCGCGTCTCCGAGATGGTCGAGCGCATGACAGGCGCTGGCCGGCGGGCTGGCGGAAAGCTCGAACTGACCCCCCGGACAAAGCAGGTGCTGGAATTCGCCGTGGACGAGGCTCGCAAGCTCAATCACAGCTTCATCGGCACCGAGCACATACTGCTGGGCCTGATCCGCCAGGGCGACGGCGTCGCCATCGACGTGCTCAAACAACTGGCCATCACCTCAGACCGCATCCGGCGCGAGACACTCCGGGCCATCCAGCAGGAACAGCCGGAGGGCCAGGAGGGTAGCGCCGCGAGCGGAAAGCCAGCCGCGGCTCCGTCCGAGAAGACCGCGAGCGGATCGTCCAAAAAAGACCGCCCCAAGACGCCCGCCCTCGATAGCCTGGCGACCGACCTCACCGCGCTGGCTAGCCAGGGCAAACTCACCCCCGTGATTGGCCGGGTCACAGAGATCGAGCGCGTCATTCAGATTCTGTCGCGCCGGACTAAGAATAATCCGGCCCTGATCGGCGAGCCGGGCGTGGGCAAGACCGCCATCGTGGAAGGCCTCGCCCAGCGCATCGTCGACGGGCAGACGCCCGAATTGCTCCTCAACAAGCGGGTCATGCAGCTCGACGTCGGTTCACTCGTCGCTGGCACGATGTATCGCGGTCAGTTCGAAGAGCGGCTCAAGAAGGTTATCGACGAAGTCAAGTCGAGCGACACCATCCTCTTTATCGATGAAGTCCATATGCTGGTCGGCGCGGGCGCCGCCGGGAGCAGCGTCGACGCGGCGAATATCCTGAAGCCGGCGCTTGCCCGCGGCGAGCTGCAGTGCATCGGGGCGACGACCCTGAATGAATACCGCAAGCACATCGAGAGCGATGCCGCCCTCGAGCGCCGCTTTCAGCCGATCTATGTCGAGGAGCCGACCCCCGAACAAGCGACGGAGATTTTGTTTGGCATCCGGCCGGCCTACGAAAACCACCACAAACTTCGCATCTCCGACGAGGCCATCCGGGCTGCGGTCGGGTTTGCCTCGCGTTATGTCTCGGACCGCTTTCTTCCGGACAAGGCAATCGACCTCATTGACGAGACGTCGGCCCGGGTCCGGATGTACAAGAGCCCGCAGTCGCTAAATCTTCAGAAATCGTTCCGCGCGATGCGCGAGGCGCAGAAGGCGCGCGATGCCGCGACGGCCGACAACCGGCCCGAAGATGCCGAAGAGGAGCGAGAGAAGGAGCGCCTTGCTCAGGAGACCATTGATCAATTGCGGGCCAACTTCGATCCCAAAGTGGACGGCCCGATTGTCTATCCCGATGACATTGCTGAAGTGGTGGCAATGTGGACGGGTATTCCGCTCAAGCGGATCGCGGGCAGCGAGACGGATCGCCTGCTCCAGCTTGAAGGCGCTCTGCATGAGCGCATCGTTGGCCAGAACGAGGCCATTGAGACGATCTCAAAGGCCGTGCGTCGCTCGCGTGTCGGCCTTAAGGACCCCAAGCGCCCAATGGGCTCGTTCATGTTCCTTGGCCCGACCGGCGTAGGCAAGACCGAGCTGACCAAGGCTCTGGCCGAGTTCATGTTTGGCAGCGAGGATTCTCTGCTCACGTTGGACATGAGCGAGTTCATGGAGCGCCACACGGTCAGCCGCCTTGTTGGCGCGCCTCCAGGTTATGTCGGCTACGAGGACGCCGGCCAACTGACGGAGACCATTCGGCGCCGCCCGTACACCATCGTCGTCTTCGACGAGATCGAAAAGGCTCATCCCGAGGTCTTCAACATGCTGTTGCAGATCATGGAAGAGGGGCGGCTGAGCGACGCGCGCGGACGCAAGGTGGACTTCCGGAATACCTGCATCATTCTGACAAGCAACGTGGGCTCGGAGATGATCAAACGCGAGAGCAAGCTGGGCTTCGCCATCAAGCGCGATGAAGTCAAGCAGGCCGAGCAGCAGTTTGAGGAAATCAAAGAGCGGGTCAATGGTCAACTCAAACGGATGTTCCGGCCTGAGTTCCTGAACCGGCTGGATTCGACCATATACTTCCGCCCGCTGACCAAGGAAGAAATCCTTAAGATCGTCACGCTTGAGCTGAACAAGGTCGGCAAGAAGCTGGTCGACAACAACGTCAAGATCGAGGTTACGCCTGCCGCGACCGCGTATCTTGGCGAGAAGGGCTATGACGCCGAGTTCGGGGCGCGCCCGCTTCGCCGGCTCATCCAGAATGAGGTCGAAGATGCGCTCTCCGACGGCATCCTTTCGGGACGCTATCCCGAGAAATCGAAGGTCCTCATTGACGCGTTGGAGGGCAAGCTAGTCTTTGCGTTGATGACCCCAGAGGCGCCTGTGTCCGATGCGCCCCCGCCAGGCAGTGAGCCGGAGACCCCGCCCCTTGAAGCGGTCGCCGGATAGTTCGTCCGTTTTCTACGCCGCCACGACCCGCAAAAAACGGGCCCTGGGCTCGCGCTCGAGGTTGAATCCGACTGCTTTGTAGCGCTCGGCGGCGGCCCGCAAGTGATCGCCGCTGCCGAGCCTTATCTGTATTTCGGATGGCGTCCGTTGTAGGACATTTAACGTTGCGCGAAGCGCGCCCAGCTCCAGGTCGCCCGCCCAGAATTCGGGCCCGAGCCACAACCAGACCCGAGCTCGGCCGCCATCAACCTCCAGGTGAGTGACCCCGGCATTCACATCGCCCGCTTCCGCCGCAAAGGTGCGGCCCAGAGTGGAATCCGGCAGGCTCGGATGCTCCTGGCGGGCGTAGCCGGCGGCCCAGGCGTCTCCGGCATCAGCTTCGATCCCCGCCGCGTCATGGATGGCCTTGGCGGCGTCTTTGCCCCGAAGCTCCGTGAGTTTGACCAAATGGGCGCTGCCCGGCGCGAGCGCCGTCATCGACCGGGCCAGGTACTGGGGCAAGTAGCGGCGGAAGCCATTGGCGAGCGCGCACTGAATGGCGGGCGCATTGCTGGCCGAGATGTCCATCCACACCCACTTGAGTTCCCGCTCGGCTGCCCGTATCACAGCCTCGTTCAGCATCGCACGGGCGCAGCCGCGCCGGCGAAGATCGGGGGCGACCGCCAGGGCGCGAATGCGCGCGCTGGTTGCCCGGCGCTCGATGGCGATGAATCCAGCAGGTTCGAGATTGAGCAAGCACACCCAGGCCGAGCCGGCAACCTGCAGGATCAAAGTCGAGAGCGCCTCGCGGCCCAGCGGCCGGCGCGCCCACGCCAAAAGAGCAGGGTCGAGGTGGCCCAGGTCCTCAGGGCTGACATCGCGCATGGCCTTGAGAAGCTCCCCGGGCCGGCCCGGGACGATCTGGATTCCGGAATTGACCCGCATGTGAGGTGATGGTACCTGAGGTTTTCGGGTCGCATATCTTCTGCCCGAGACGCGATTGGCGATGGGCGCGCGGCAAGCGCCCGCGGAGAACCGGCCACCCGAAAAAAGCGCAAGCGGGAGACTCCGCTTGCCATATCCCGCTCACTGGACAATCCGGAGTTGGGCGGGAGACTCTCAAAAACCGAGCTTGAATAGGCCGCGTCGTCCCGTTGGCTCGCCATCGGTTTGCCTTGGCCATACGATATACTCCCGAACCCGAATGAGCACTGACACACAGCCAAAGCCGCTGCCTCAAGACCTATATACCGAAGAGTACTTTTTGA
>JBKJQK010000559.1:0-6147 GCA_046594095.1 Anaerolineae bacterium
CCTTGCGGGCGAAGATCCACGGATTCCCGATCGCCGCCCGCCCGATCATGACCCCATCGCAGCCCGTGTAGGCCTTGATCCGGGCAATGTCAGCGACGGTCTTGACATCGCCATTTCCAATCACGGGAACCTTGACGGTCTGCTTGACCTCGGCGATGGCGTCCCAGTCGGCCACGCCCTTGTAGGCCTGCTCTCGCGTCCGCCCATGCACGGCGATGAGCTGCGCGCCGTTGTCCTCCAGCACCCGGGCAACCTCCCGGTAATTGCGCAACTGGCTGTCCCAGCCCAGGCGGATTTTGCCGGTCACCGGGATCTTGAGCAGTTTGCTCATCCGATTGAAGATGCGCCCAATCTTGGCCGGGTCCTTGAGCAGACCCGCGCCCGCCCCGCGCCCGCTGACGCCCGATACAGAGCAGCCCATGTTCAGATCGACGATCCCCGGTCCGCGCTGCTCAATTTTTGCCGCGGCGGCCACGATCCGGTCCTCGTCCGCGTCGAAAATCTGGAACGTCATCTGCGGGTATTCGGCCGGGTCAAACTCGAGCTGCTTCAGGGCCAGCCGTCCGTTGTGCAAGATGGCATCGGCGGACGTGAACTCGGTGTAACTCATCGCCGAGCCAAAGTCACGGCAGATTTTTCGGAAGGGCAAGTCCGAAAAACCATCCATCGGCGACAAGATGAGGTCGCCGAAGATGGGAATCTCGCGGACGTAAAATGCGGGCTTCTGGACTTCCATGGCTAAGAGTTGGCGATTAGACCATAGGGCGCTGAGAACCCGCTGATCGGCTCACCCGAGGCGCGCTGCCGCCCGCGGGAGAACCGGCAGCATCGTCGTATACTCGAACAGACATGCGAGCCCTCACTTATTTCATCGACCGGCTATCGGCAAATCTGCGGGTGTTTGACCAATTTTTGCGCGGCGTGAACGCGCACGACGCCGGGTGGCATCCAGCGCCCGACGCCTGGTCAATGCTCGAAGTGGTCTGCCACCTCTACGACGAGGAACGCGAGGACTTCCGGATGCGCCTGGGCCTTACGCTCGAGGACCCCGCCAGGGATTGGCCGCCCATCCATCCGAGCCGCTGGGTACTCGAGCGCGGCTATGCGGCGCGCGACTACGTCACCATGGTCGACAGTTTCCTGGCCGAACGGGCCGCATCGATCGTGTGGCTGCGCGGCCTGCGCGCGCCGGACCTCGACAATGAGCGGAAGCTGCAGGACTTCAGCGTGCGCGCCGGCGACCTGCTGGCGTCGTGGCTGACCCATGATTTTCTGCATTTGAGACAAATCAACGAACTTCACTACGCCTTCACGTCCCTGGCCGCGGAGCCCTACCAGGTGCTCTACGCCGGCGACTGGTAGTTGACTTTGCGGGCCGGCACCGGCCGCTTGCGTTCAAACCGGGATCAAAATCATGCCCAAACCCTCTCAACTCAATTCACTCGAATGGCGCTGCCTTGGTCCCTACCGGGGCGGCCGTGTCCCGGCCGTGTGCGGACATCCCACGGATGGCCAGACATTTTTCTTTGGCGCCTGCGCGGGCGGGGTATGGAAGACGACTGATGCTGGCGTGACCTGGCGGAACGTCTCCGACGGCTACTTCAACGTGTCGGCGGTGGGCGCCATCGCCTGCGCGGCCAGCGACCCGAATGTGGTGTATGCCGGCACGGGCGAGACGTCCATTCGCGGGAACGTCTCGCACGGCGACGGGGTCTATAAGTCGACCGACGGCGGGAAAACCTGGGCGAACGCCGGCCTAGAGGACACCCGCCACATATCGCGCATCCGCATCCACCCGGCCAATCCAGACATCGTCTATGCCGCCGCGCTCGGGCACGCCTGGGGCCAGAACAAGGAGCGCGGCGTGTATCGCAGCCTTGATGGCGGCAAGACGTGGAAGCAGGTCCTGTTCAAGAGCCCGAAGTCGGGCGCGATTGATCTGACGATGGATCCGGCCAATCCGCGAATTCTCTACGCCACGCTGTGGCACGCTCAGCGCCAGCCCCATCGGCTCGACAGCGGCGGCCCGGACAGTGCCCTCTTTAAGACAACCGACGGCGGCGACACCTGGACCGACATCACCCGCAACCCGGGCCTGCCCAAGGGCGTGCTGGGCAAGATGGGCATTGCGGTATCGCCGGCGAAGCCCGATCGGGTCTACGCCATCATCGAAGCCGAGGATGGCGCGCTCTTCCGCAGCGATGATGGTGGCGCAACCTGGCAGCGCCTGAGCGAGCAGCCCGAGCTGCGCGGCCGGCCGTGGTACTACATGTATATTTTCGCCGACCCCGTTGACGCCGACACGGTGTATGTTCTGGACTATGGCATGTGGCGCTCGATCGATGGCGGCAAGACCTTCAGCGAGCTCCCCACCCCGCACGGCGACAATCAGGACTTGTGGATCGACCCGGCCAACCCGCGCCGGATGATCGAGGGCAACGACGGCGGCGCGTGCGTATCGTTCAACGCGGGCGAAACCTGGAGCTCGCTTTACAACCAACCCACCGCTCAGCTTTATCACGTGATCGCTGATCGCCAGGAGCCGTATTTCGTCTACGCCTCGCAGCAAGACAACACCGCGGTCCGCTTGCCCAGCCGATCCGGGCGCTACGCCATCACCCAGCGGGATTTGGTCGAACCCGGCGGCGGCGAGAGCGGCTACATCGCCATCAAACCCGGCGATCCGAACATCGTCATCGCCGGCGCAATCGGCAGCGGCTCCGGCAGCGGACGGCTAATTCGCTGGGATGCTCGCACCGACCAGGAGCGGATCATTAATGTGTGGCCGGAATTCACGGGAATGGCGATCGGGGCGGAAGGACTGAAATACCGCTTCCAATGGACGTTCCCCATTTTCTTCTCGCGCTGGGATCCCGAGCTGCTCTACATTGCCTCAAATCACGTGCACACGTCGCGGTCCGAGGGCGCGAGTTGGGAGACGATTTCAGCGGACCTGACCCGCAACGACCCCGACAAGCTCAAGCCCTCCGGAGGTCCGATTACCCTGGACAACACCAGCGCCGAGTCGTACTGCACGATTTTCGCGCTTGAAGAGAGCAAGCTCGAGAAAGGGGTCATGTGGGCGGGCACCGACGATGGCCTGGTTCAGTTGTCCCGGGATGGGGGTCAGACCTGGACCAACGTCACCCCCAAGGCGCTGCCGGAGTGGGCACTGATCTCGATCATCGAACCCTCTGCTCACGACAGCGGAGCAGCGTATCTTGCCGCAACGCGCTACAAGCTCGACGACACCCGGCCCTATCTGTTCAAGACTGCCAACTACGGCAAGACGTGGACGCCCATCACGAGAGGCATCCCGGCGACAGAATTCACGCGGGTCATTCGCGAGGATCCGGAGCGCCCGGGACTCCTCTTTGCCGGCACCGAAACGGGCGTTTATGTGTCGTTCGACGACGGAGCATCCTGGACCCGCTGGCAATCCAACCTTCCGCTCTGCCCGGTTCACGACCTTGTGATCAAGGACGGCGACCTCATTGCGGCCACCCACGGCCGCTCGATTTGGATCCTCGATGACATGACCGCGCTGCGCCAGATGCACGAAAAGACCGTGGCGGCCCGGGCCGCGCTCCTCGATCCGCGCGCCGCCGTGCGATACAAGACCTATCTGGGATGGGGCACGCCGTTGCCTGTGCCGGTGAACTATGGCTGGGCGGGCGCCCACACCTACGCGTACGAGATGAAGGAAGGCGCTAACGGAAAGATCCGCAGGCCCCTCGACGCGGGTCACAATCCCCCCGCAGGCGCGCTGATCCACTACTGGCTCAAGATCGTCCCCAAAGAGGACATAACGCTTTCTCTCCTCGACGCAGCCGGGACCGTGCTCCGGACCTTCAGCAGCAAGGCCCAGGAAGGCGTCAAGGAAGAGGATCGCGAGCCCGTCCTGAGCAAAAAAGTGGGCGTGAATCGGTTCGGTTGGGACATGCGGGTGAGCCCGTCGGTCAAGTTGGACGACAAGAAGGCCGGGCGCGGCGACTACGCTGTTGACGGCCCGCAGGTCCCGCCCGGAACCTATCGGGTGCAGCTCAGCGTGGGCAAGCAGACCTACACCCAGATGCTCACGATTCGGTCTGACCCGCGCCTGAGCGCGACCTCCCAGGCCGATCTCGACGCGCAGCACGCGTTCCTGCTTCGGGTGCGCGACAAGTTGACCCAGACCCATCAGGCGATCAATCGCACTCGCGCGCTGTGTGTCCAGGCCAGGGCGTGGGAGAGCCGATCCCCAGAATTGGCCACGGCCGCCGCGGACCTGGTCAAGAAGCTAACCGAGGTCGAGGAGGCCTTGATCCAACCCAAGAGTGAAGATCCGCGCAGCTTCCCCGCCCGCCTGAACGTTAAGCTTGGCACGTTGATCAACTTCGCCGACAACGCCGACCATGCGCCGACCCAGCAGTTGCTGGCGATCTACGACGATATTGGCGGCCGCATCGACGCCCAGTTGAAACGCCTGGACGAGCTCATCGCTGGCCCGGTCGTCCGCTTTAACGTGCTCGTGGCCGAATCCGGAGCCGGAGCAGTAGGCTGAATCATGCCTTTTGACGCGAGGGTGATGCCATCAAGTGCGCTTGAATCCTGGTTCGGGCCCTTCCGGCGGAATATCGTCGGGATCGACCAGGACTTCGAGGGCCCGTTCGGCCGGAAGCGAATCGTCTATCTGGACTGGACTGCGAGCGGGCGGCTATATGGCCCGATCGAGCAGCGCCTGCTGGAGGCGGTTGGCCCGTTCGTGGCCAACACCCACTCCGAGTCAAACGCGACCGGGGCGACGATGACCCAGGCCTACCACGAGGCCCAGCGGATCATCAAGCAGCACGCCGGGGCCGGCCCGCACGACGTGATCATCTGCGCCGGGGCGGGCATGACCACCGTCATCAACAAGTTCCAACGCATTCTGGGTCTACGGGTGGCTGAGCAGATTCAGCCTTTCGCAACCATCCCCGAAGAACTCCGGCCGATGGTGTTCGTCACCCACATGGAGCACCACTCGAACCAAACGTCGTGGCTGGAGACGATCGCGGACGTCGAGGTCGTCGAGCCGGACGAACAGGGACGCGTCTGTCTCGAAAGGCTCAAGGCCCTGCTCGACAAACACGCCAGCCGGCCGATCAAGATCGGCGCGTTCACCGGGTGCAGCAACGTCACCGGAATTCAGACGCCCTATCACGAGATGGCCCGCCTGATGCATGCGTATGGTGGCGTGTGCTTCGTCGACTTCGCCGCGTCCGCGCCGTATGTGGACGTCAACATGCATCCGGCGGGCGATCCCGACGCGCGCCTGGACGCGATGTTTTTCTCGCCCCATAAATTTCTGGGTGGTCCCGGCTCAACGGGCGTCCTGATCTTCGACAGCCATCTCTACAAAAACCGGGTCCCCGACCAGCCGGGAGGCGGGACGGTGAACTGGACGAATCCGTGGCAACAGCACAGTTTCGTCGACAACATCGAGGCCCGCGAAGATGGCGGGACACCTGGTTTTCTGCAGACCATCAAGGCCGCTCTCGCCATCCGGCTCAAAAACCAGATGGACCCGGCCCGGATGCTGGCCCGCGAACACGCGCTCATGGCCCGGATTTTCGACGGATTTCGGGATATCCCCGGCATGGTCGTGCTGGCCGGCCACATCGAAGCCCGGCTCGGCATTCTGTCCTTCTACCTGCAGGACGTCCACTTCAACCTGGTCGTCCGCCTGCTCAACGACCGCTACGGCATTCAGGTCCGGGGCGGCTGTTCGTGCGCGGGCACCTACGGGCACTACCTGCTTCACGTTGACCCGATGCGCAGCAAATCGATAACGGATCGCATTGATGCGGGCGATCTGACCGACAAGCCCGGCTGGGTGCGCCTGTCGATCCATCCGACCACCTCCGATGCGGAGGTCGAGCTCGCGATCACGGCCATTCGCGAGATTGCCCTGAATGCCACGGAGTGGGCGAAAGACTACACTTACGACGCGCATGCCAATGAGTTTCGATTCCGGGGCCGGACGGAGGAATTCGACATCCGCCCCTGGTTCGATCTGGACTAGACATGCCGCCGCGGATACTGATTGGGCTGACCGGCAACATTGCGACGGGCAAGAGCAACGTCCTGGCCAAGCTGCGCGCGCTTGGGGCCGTCGTCATCGACGCG
>JBKJQK010000071.1:0-3384 GCA_046594095.1 Anaerolineae bacterium
TGATTGTTGTGAATGTCGACGAATCCACCGCCAATGGCGAACTCGAGATCGTCTCCGCCCACCTTGACCCGCAACTCGCCCGGGCGAAGGGTGGACAGCACAGGCGCGTGGCGCGGAAGAATCCCCATGACACCCGCCATGCCGGGCACGGTGACCATATCCACATCACCGCTGAACACGGTGCTTTCGCTGGTGACAATCTCGAGATGGAGTGGCATTGTTAGTTCGCCCGGTCCTTTTCGTATGCCTCAAAGACCTCATCAATCGTGCCCTTCATGAAGAAGTAGCTCTCGGGGATTTCATCGCAGTCGCCCTTAAGAATCGCGGCGAAACTGCGGACAGTGTCGTTGATCTTGACATAGCGGCCCTCGAGCCCGGTGAAGGGCTTGGCCACAAACATCGGCTGTCCGAGGAAGCGCTCGATCTTGCGGGCGCGGGTGACGACAAGTTTGTCGTCTTCGCTCAGCTCATCGACGCCCAGGATCGCGATGATGTCCTGCAGGTCCTTGTAGCGCTGGAGGGTTCGCTGCACTTCGCGGGCGACCCGGTAGTGCTCGGGGCCCACGACCAGCGGATCGAGGATGCGGCTCGAGCTGGCCAGCGGATCGACCGCCGGGAAGATGCCTTTTTCGGCGATGCCGCGCTCGAGGTTGACGGTCGCGTCCAGATGGGAAAAGGTCGCCACGGGAGCCGGATCCGAGTAGTCGTCGGCCGGCACGTAGACGGCCTGCATCGAGGTGATCGAGCCCTTCTTGGTCGAGGTGATGCGCTCTTGAAGCGCGCCCATCTCGGTCCCAAGGGTTGGCTGGTAACCGACCGCGCTGGGCATGCGCCCGAGCAGAGCCGACACTTCCGAACCGCTCATGACAAAGCGGAAGATGTTGTCGATGAAGAGAAGCACGTCGCGACCCTCGTCACGGAAGTACTCCGCCATGGTCACGCCAGTGAGCGCCGTACGCAACCGCACGCCGGCCGGCTCGTTCATCTGGCCGAAGACCATGACCAACGAGCCGATGACGCCGGCCTCGTTCATTTCGCGGTAGAGCTGGGTGCCCTCGCGGGTGCGTTCGCCCACACCGGCGAATACCGAGTAGCCGTTGTGGAACTTGGCGATTGAGTTGATCAGCTCCTGAATGGTGACCGTCTTGCCCACCCCGGCGCCGCCGAAGATTCCGGTCTTGCCACCTTTCGTGAACGGGGCGATCAGGTCGACGACCTTGATCCCGGTCTCGAGGATTTCGATCGAGCCCTTCTGGTCCTCAAAGCTGGGGGCGGGGCGGTGGATGGGGTATTTGATCCCGGTATTGGGCGTCGGGCGCCCGTCGATGGCGTCGCCCAGAACGTTGAAAATGCGTCCAAGCGTTTCGGGCCCAACCGGGACGCTGATCGGGCTGCCGGTCTTGCGGACCTTGACCCCGCGCCGGAGGCCGTCGGTGGAGTCCATTGCCACGCTGCGAATCTGCTCGCCGCCGAGGTGCTGCTGGACTTCCAACACAAGCCGGCCGAGTCCGGGGCGGTCGATTTCGAGCGCCTCATAGATCTCGGGCAGCGCGCCCGCG
Organism: Anaerolineae bacterium; assembly: GCA_046594095.1. Classification (GTDB taxonomy): domain Bacteria; phylum Chloroflexota; class Anaerolineae; order J036; family Brachytrichaceae; genus Brachythrix. Next base: position 1,560 of record JBKJQK010000071.1, read on the forward strand.
TCGAACTTCACGTCGACGACGCCGCCGCGGACCGCGGTCACCTCGCCCAATGCCGATCCAGTTCCATTTGTCGAAGCCATGTATCTCCCGAGTTGGATTTCGAACGTGCGTGTTTATCTGAGCAAGGCGCGCGACTCGTTGGCCGCGCCGTCTGCAGGTTACGGAATGCTACTGTCGCGTTTCCCGCCCGAAGTGGGGCAGTAGACAATTTTACCGCAGGCTCTCCATGCGCCCTGGGTAGATTAACAGAAGGAGGGAAGAGCGGAGGCGAGGATGTAAGGCAGAATGGTATACTCGTTGCCGCGTTACGTCCCAATAGCTCAGCTGGATAGAGCGCTTGCTTGCGGAGCAAGAGGCCGGGAGTTCGAGTCTCTCTTGGGACATCCTTGAAGCCGCCCGATGGGGCGGCTTCAGCGCTTTTTCAGGCCGCGATTCGGCAAACGATAGGGGTTCAATGCCGCCGCAAATCCACGTCGATCACCTCTCCAAACACTATCAGGTTCACGAGAAAGAACCCGGGCTGGCCGGCAGCCTGCGGGCCTTCTTCGCCCGGAAATACCGGGCGGTGAAGGCGGTCGACGAGGTGTCGTTCGATATCGCGGCCGGTGAGATGGTCGGCTTTTTGGGGCCGAATGGGGCCGGCAAGACCACCACCCTCAAGGTCCTGTCCGGCCTGCTCTACCCGACCAGCGGCACGGCCACCGTCCTCGGCCACACCCCCCACCGACGCGAGTCAGCCTATCTCCGACGCTTCACCCTGGTGATGGGCCAGAAGCAGCAGCTCCTGTGGGACCTGCCCGCGATCGAGACCCTTCTGATCAACCAGGCCATCTATGAGATCCCGAAGGCGCAATACGCCGCGACGCTCAAGGAACTCGACGCGCTGCTCGAGCTCGGCCCGCTCCTGCGCAAACAGGTCCGCAAACTGTCGCTCGGCGAGCGGATGAAGTGCGAGCTGGCGGCCGCGCTGCTGCACCGACCCGAAGTGCTTTTTCTGGACGAGCCGACCATCGGCCTGGACGTGACCATGCAGGTCCGCATCCGCGATTTTGTGGCGGCCTACAACGCCCGCTACGGCGCGACTGTCATCCTGACCAGCCACTACATGGCAGATGTCACCGCGTTGTGCAGGCGGATCATCGTCATCGACAAGGGCCGCCTGCTCTATGACGGCGATTTCCGGGCCCTGATCGAGCGGATGGCGCCCTACAAGATCGTCAAGCTGCAACTCCCCCACCCGCTTGAGTCGGCCCGGCTGGCCGAGTTCGGCGAAGTCCAGTCGAACGAGGGTCTGAACGTTGTGCTGCGCATCCCCCGCGCGCGGGCGACCGAGACCGCGGCCCGGATCTTCACCCAGGTCGAGGTCGACGACGTGACCTTTGAGGATCCGCCCGTCGAGGACATCATCCGCGACGTGTTTGCCGGCGGTCTGCCGACCGCTGAGCTGCCACGATGAGCCTCGCCCGGAAATATCTCGCCTTTGGCAAGGCGGCCTGGTCGAACATGCTCGAGTACCGCGCTGAGATCGTGCTGTGGATGACCGGCAGCCTGCTGATGGTGGTCATGCTCTTCGTCTGGCTGGGGGTGAGCGCCGACCAGCCCGACGTCGGCGGGTTCTCGGCCGCCGACTTCACGGTCTACTACATGCTCGGGCTGATTGTCCGCAACCTGACCGCGGTCTGGGCGTCCTGGGAACTCGACACGGCCATCCGCGAGGGCACGCTATCACCCCAGCTCCTGCGGCCAATCAACCCCATTCATAATCACATCGCCGCAAATTGGGTGGAGAAAATTATCCGCCTGGCCGTGGCCGTCCCGATTGCCG
>JBKJQK010000066.1:0-8587 GCA_046594095.1 Anaerolineae bacterium
CCGCCAGCGAGACAAAAACGCCCATGCCCGCGAATACACACAGGCCGACCAGCGGTCCGGCCCAAAAGATGGCATTGGCCGCCGACTCGCCCAGCCACACGAGCGCGTAGGCGGTGATCGGCAAGGCCAGGTCGGCGCCGGGCTCGGCCTGTGGCGGGCGCCGGCGCTCCAGGATGGCCCACAGGCTGAAGACGATTGCCGCTGTCGCCGCCCACCCAACGAAGTTGCTCAACGGCACACCGAAGTAGGGACCGCCGTCGCGCCAGATCCAGTGGCCGTCGGCGACCATACGCGGATCGAGACTGAGATCCCAGGCCGTCATAGCCAGGGCGGCGACGATCACGCGCATGGGCAAGGGCTGGACGACCAAGCCCGCCAACTGCCATGATGGATACAGCATCGCGCACCAGGCGATGGGGATGAGCCACGGCACCAGCCCGAGCGCCTTGGGCCCCAGGGTGTCGGCGTAGGTGTATGCCCCAAACGGGAATCCGGTTCCTGCCCCCAGCGCCTCAGCGCCAAGGGTGATCGCGCCACCGAGCCCAAACAGCGCCACTGCGTTCCCCAGCCCGCGGCGCTCGGCTGCATGGGCAAACATGGCCGCGCACAGGAGAGTTGGGATTGCAAGCGTAAGCGCCCAGACCATCGCCGGGGCGCCTCCGGCTCGGGCCAGGCAATACACGGGCAAAACCGCCCCATACACCAGATACAACGCCGTGGACGGCGTCCGGCGGGAGAGATTGGAAAGACTGATGAGCTGGAACAGAATGGACCTGGGTGCGGGCTACACGCAAATGGGCGCGCGCAACACCCGCCATCCGATGCCGGGCAGCCGGGCAAATTTGTCCCGCGCCGTGACGCGCGCCCGGAAGGTGAATACATCGAAGTCATTTGCGGCGATCTGGTCGAGAATGCCTCGATAGACTTCGGCCGCAATGGCGACGGCCAGCCGTCCTTCGCTTTTGAGCGCAGGGATACCCGCCCATCCGCGCTCGTACAGCGCCCGGGCGCGATCGATCTCGAATCGCATCAACGCCCGAAAACGGTCATCGATGACGTGATTGCGCAGATCGTCCTCGGTGTACCCGAAACGGCGCATGTCTTCCTGAGGCAGGTAAATCCGGCCGCGCTGAAGATCTTCTCCGACATCGCGCAAGATGTTGGTGAGCTGCAGCGCCACGCCCAGGTCAATCGCAGGCGCCTCGTATTTCTCCAACAACCGGGCGTCGTCGCCATTCATCCCGATCACCCGCATCGAGATCAGGCCGACCGTGCTTGCGACGAGGTAGCAGTAGTAGCGCAAATCGTCCCATGTCTCATAGCGATTGATCTGCAGGTCCATCTCGCAGCCGTCGATAAGTTCCTCGGCGTAGCGATTTGGAATCGCGTATCGCTCGCGGGTGTCGGACCAGGCCTTGAGCACGGGATCCGTCTGCGCGTCCGGCCCACGACGAGACATGAGCCGCCAGGTCTCGAGGCTGCTCACGTGGGTCATCGGCGCGTCCACCAGGTCGTCGGTGACCCGGCAAAATGCATAGAGGGCCCGGATGGCGCGGCGCCGGGGCGGCGCAAGAAAAGCGGTGCTGAAGTGGAAAGACTTCGAATGTGTTTCGGTGATCGCCGCGCACCGGGCGTACGCATCATCCAATTCCGTCGCCCGCGACGGTGGCGTCTGCCATAAACCAGGAAGGGCAATGCGGCGCGTCTGATTTACCCACCGGAACATGATCAAGATTGTAGTCTTGGGGATGAGCCCGTGCTGAGTATACTTTTTCTAAGGTTTGAACAATCTGGATGCGCGCGTCCCTTACTCGCGCTGTTTTCGCTTGAAATTGGGCAACTGCACCGCGCGAAGCCGAAGCGCGCTACGCAGCCTGAACTTCAGCCAGGCCTTTTGCAGCTCGAGGCGCGCCGATTTCCAGTTGGCCTCGGCATCCATTTCCGAGCGGATATCGGATTTGGGCTTGCGGCTGAAGCGTTCCTCAACATACATGGTCGTCAGCTTCCGGACCGGATCCGCCGCCCCCGGCGCCCGTTCGACGACCAAATCCGCCTGCTCATAAGGGGTGTGTTCGCCCCCGATCCCCAGCCAGGTCGCCCATCGGCTGAGCATGTAGTAGGCCTTCCGGACCGGCGGCAGATTCGCGATTCCGCGCGATTCTGCCAGGCGGACGGCCAGCCACAGGACGCCGGCGATGACGAGCAGGACCAGAAGAAACGGCAGCGATGGCGTGGCGTTCTTGAACAGATCCTCCACGCCGCTGATCAGGTCGGCAACCGGCCCAAATGCGCCCAGCCCTTCCCGGCGGGCCCTGCGGAGTGAATCGAGTTCGTCCTCGTCTCCGGTGTTGCGGTCTCGGGCCGGCGGGGCGGGATTCTCAAAATCGGAGCTGGGCGTGCCGGTGAACTGCTCAGGCGCGGAGCGGTCCAGCTCAGGCTGGCCGGCGGTGGGCTCGAACTCGATCCACCCGTAGTTTGGAAAATACACCTCGGGCCAGGTGTGACTGTCGCTTACCCGCACCCGGTAGGTCCCGATGTCCTGATGGGGCGTCTCTTGATCCACGGAACCGACGGCATAGCCGGTCGATATTCGGGCCGGAACGCCAATCGAACGGAGCATCACGGCCATGGCCGTGGCGTAGTAGTTGCAGTATGCCCGGCGGGTGTTGAAGATGATGTAGTCGCTCGCCTCAACCCCGGGCGGAGGCGCTTCGAGCTGGTCGTCGTAGACGATGTTGGTCCGCAGCCAGGTCTCGATCGCCTTGGCCTTGTCATACGTATTTGTATAGCGTTGGGTGATACCGATGGCCGTGCGCTTGACCCGATCCGGAACCTGGGGCGGCACCTCCAGGTATTTCTGCTGCATCTCGCGCGCCGGCGGGACAGCGGCAAGGTCGCGCAAGTCCTTATCCGTGGCGACACTCAAGCCGCCCACGGCATCGTAGCGATTGCCGGGCAGAAGCGGAACGGGAACCTTGAGCTGAAGCAGATCAAACGCCCCGTCCTCGTAGCGGCGAAACTTGGCCTGAGTGGGCACGCCCACCCGCAGCGCCTGGCCCGGCACATACACGCTATCGCTGCCCCGCAGCAGGGCGACGCTGACCTTGACCGTATCCCGGCCCAGGAAATCCGGCATCTGCAGATTTTGGTCGTTGGCGGCCAGATCGCGTGTGCCGGTGAAGCTGGACGTCCACGTCGCGCCGTCGTAGAAATCGTAGCTGGTTGCCCGCCAGTAGTAGCGGTAGTTGATCGGAGCGACGATGTCCATCACCGGGTCGGGCGGCAGATTTCGCGGTCCACCCAGGGTGAACGACGAAGCGTAGTAGTCGGTCGGCCGGATGTTGTAGTTCTTGAGGTTGGAGAACAGACGGTTCCACCGGGCCATGAGCTCGCCATACGGGCCGCTGGCGACGGTGAAGAAGTCAACCGCCTGGGGCGACGAGGCCATATCGGGGACGACCTTGCCGGCGATGAGGGCAACCCCGCCCAGCATGATCGCCGCTGCGCTGAAGGTGACCCGCAAACCGCGCGCCACCCGCACCCGGTCTCGGGTCCAGGATTCCTCGCGATCGGCCAGGTTCGAGTGGGCCAGCAGGGTCAGCGAACACACAACGTAGATGATCATGTACCACGACATGTCGCGGTTGCCGCCGTAGTAGAAAATGTTCGAAAAGAGGGTGACCCCCGCCGGCAGGAGGACATGCCATATCCGGCGCGAACGAAACGAGTACCAGGCCGCCGAGTAGCCCAGCATCCAGAACAACGCGCTCACGAGAATGACAAACATAACCGTCTCGCGGCTGGTCCCATTGCTTGAGGCGGCTCGCACCCAGTCGATACTGCGCTCCGCCAGCGAGAAGACACGTTCGCGCCAGCCCAGGGTCTGATCGATGCTGGTGTGGGTTGCCCCGATGATGGTCAGCGTGAAAATGCCATAGATGGCGCTCGTCACGTGGGCCGTCCAGCCATTAAAGCTGCTGAACGCCAGGGCCGTGCCGGCCAGGAGGCCAAACAGCATCGCCCAGAATGCGACGCCCAGCCCGGCCATCCACTCGGCTGTGGACATGGCGCTGGAGACCGCCGAGAGCATGAGAAACAGGACGAACAGGGTGAACAGGTCGGTGCGCTTCATGGGCTGCCTGATATCGTTTTCTGGCGTATCCAATACTATACGTCGCGGCCGGAGCCCTGGGTCGGCGCGTTCCCGGCGATTTCCCTCCGAACTGAGTCAGCGGGGCCGTAGTTTCATCCCCCCGCGCAAACTCCCGAGCGAGGTTACAGCATGTCGGGCCCAAATGATGCGCGTCTGGCGTCTCGTTAAGCGGGCGCAAAGAAAAGACTGCGGACGCCTGACCGCAGACCGACCCCGGGGTCGGATCTGTTGTATGCCGTCCGCGGTCTGCGGTCAGATATGGATCGGCAGCCCGCTAATCCCGTGGGCGGCTTCCATGAGGGTCTCGCTCAGGGTGGGGTGGGCATGCACGGCCTCGGCAATCTGATCGGGGGTGAGTTCGGCGCTCTTGGCCAGGACGAACTCGGGAAGCAGCTCGGTGACGTCCGGGCCGACCAGATGGACGCCCAGGATTTCACCGTACTTCGCGTCAGCGATGATCTTGACGAACCCATCCCGATTGTTCAGGGCCAGCGACTTGCCATTGGCGCTGAGCGGGAACTTGCTCACTTTTACGGCGTAGCCCTGCTCGCGGGACTGCGCCTCGGTCAGCCCCATGCTGGCCACCTGCGGCACGGTATAGGTGCAGCGCGGAATGGCGTTGTAGTCGAGGCGGTTGATCCGGCCGGTGTACTTGCCCAACGCGGCGGCAATCGACTCGGCAGCAATGACGCCCTGGGCCGAGGCCACGTGGGCGAGGGCCAGCTTCCCGGTGATGTCGCCAATCGCATAGACGCCTGGCACATTCGTCGCCATGTGATCGTCGACGACGATCATGCCCCGTTTGTCCAGCGCTACTCCCGCCGCTTCGAGCCCAATTCCGGCTGTATTTGGGATGACGCCGGCCGACACCAATAGCCAGTCCGCCTGCATCGTCTTGACTGTGCCCCCGTCGTTGACGGTCAGGGTGACGTTCTCGGCTGTCGCAACGGCGGATTCGATCTTGACCCCGGCCAGGGTCTGAATTCCTGAGCGCTGGAAAGCCTTCTTGACCTCGGCGCTGACTTCCTCATCCTCGTTGGGCAGGATCCGGGGCAGCACTTCGAGGACGGTCACCTCGGCGCCATAAGCGTGGAAGACATACGCGAACTCCATCCCGATTGCGCCGGCCCCAACGACGATCATGCTTTTTGGCGCGGTCTGGACATCGAGAAGCTGGCGATAGGTGAACACGCGCCGCCCATCGGTGACAAGATCAAACAGCATGCGCGGTTTGGCGCCGGTCGCCACGATGATGTGGCTGGCAGCAATGCGAGTCTCCTCGCCGCGGCTGTCGACCAAGATCTCACCGGGGCCGACCAGCGATCCGGCGCCTTTCACCACGGTGACCTGGTTCTTGCGCATCAGGAATTCGACACCCTTGACCAGCCGGTCCGAGACCTGGCGACTGCGCTTGTGGGCCTGGCGATAGTCGACCTGCAGGTTGTCAAAGCTGAAACCGTAGTCCTTGCCTTCCTTGAGGAGTTCAATCACCTCGGCGTTGCGAATGAGCGCCTTGGTAGGGATGCAGCCCCAGTTCAGACAAATGCCGCCCAGGTTCTCGCGCTCGATGATAACGACTTTGAGCCCGAGCTGGGCGGCGCGGATGGCGGCCACATAGCCGCCCGGGCCGGCGCCGAGCACGGCGAGATCGTACTTTGTCGCGGTCTTGGTCACGGATGGGGTAGTTGACATGGAGAGTATTGTAGCTACGAGCCGTGAGCCATGAGCCATGAGCTGTGAGCCATGAGCTGTGAGCCATGCCTCAAGGCTCATGGCTCACAGCTCATGGCTCACGGCTAATAGCTCGAGAAACTCACTCAGCACCATCGCCGTCGCCCCCCACACCCGGTGCGGGCCGACCACGAAGTGCGGCATATCGATTATGTACGTTGTTCCACTCCGGGCGACCGGCATGGGCGCGACGGACCGCGACGCGGGCCGGGCGAGCGCCGCCAGAGGCGCCTCGATGACCTCGGCGACTTCGGCGGCGCTGGGCGCGAAGACGGGGCGCCGGGAAAGGATTGCCACGGTCGGGTAGATCAAATAGTGGCTCGGTGGAATATAGAGCGGGGTCAGCGAGCCAAGGACCTCAACATCCTCCAGCGTGATCCCAAGCTCTTCGCGCGCTTCTCGAAGCGCGGTCGCAGCCAAATCGGCGTCGCCAAAATCGCGCCGCCCGCCGGGAAAGAAATCTGGCCGCCGTGCCTGCCAAGTGCGTTGGTCCGCCGGGTCAGCACGATACGGTCCTGGCCGTTGTACGGGTAGGCGAGGAGGAGCACACCGCCGATGTGGGCGTCGCTCGTGTCGGCGGGCATCATCCGGCCTGGCGGCATCATCTTCGCCTGGGCGGAAAACCCCGGGAGCGGCAGGTTCATTGCCCGGCGGGCGCGCTCAATCAATGACATGGGGATGATGATAAGACCGGTCGTATGATGAAGCCATGTTTAGCAACCCGGTTCTACAACAGATGCGCCTGCACGCGTCCGTGCGCCACTTTCAGGCCGATCCCGTTCCGCCCGAAGCGTTGGAGGCCATCATCGACGCGGGCCAAAGGGCGGCGACTTCGTCCAATCTCCAGGCATACTCCGTCATTGCCGTTACCGATCCAATCATGCGAGCCGAACTGGCCGGCCTGTGTGGTGATCAGGAACAGATCAGCCAGGCGCCGCTCTTTCTGGCCTGGTGCGCCGATTTGAGCCGCATCGATCGGGCAACGGTTCTGCGGGGTCACCCGCACATCCACGACGGTGTCGAGAATTTTCTCCTGGCGGCCGTCGACGCCTCCCTGGCCGCGCAAAACGCGGCCCTTGCGGCTGAATCCCTCGGTCTGGGGGTGTGCTATATCGGGGCGTTGCGCAACTCGCCGCGCGAGGTCATTCGCTTGCTGGCCCTGCCGCGCCTCGTATTTCCCCTGTTTGGCATGACGGTGGGTGTTCCTCTCGGCCCCGCGAAACCGAGGCCCCGGCTGCCGATGCAGGCCATCCTCCACCACGAGCAGTACTCGCGCGCCGGGGAAGATCAGGCGTTGGGCGCCTATGACGTGGCCATGATCGAGACTGGCATTTACTGCGGACGGCAGGTTCCCGTGCCAGGGCGACCCGGCCAGGTTGAGGACTATGGATGGACCGAGCATACGGCCCGGCGCGTGTCCAAGCCAGTAAGGCCGCACTTGCGGAGTGTGCTGGCGGAGCAGGGGTTTGGCCTGATTTGACGGAGATTACGCAAAACCTATACAACATACCTAAAGCCCCCATCACCAGTTGCTCAGACAACGACCTATAACTGATTAAGATATGGGAGACGGAGTGAAGATGATTCTTATTACTGGCGCAGGTGGATACGTAGGCGGTTTTGCCCTGGACGCGCTTGCCAAGGCGGGCCAGGCGACGCATGTGAAGGGGTTGATCCGATCTGAATCCCAGGCGGGAAAGGTGCGCGGCTTTGGCGCCGTGCCCGTCATCGGCGACGTGACCGATCCAGCCTCCCTGGCCCGGGCCATGGAAGGCGTGGACACCGTCATTCATCTTGCAGCCGTGAACCGCGACCGGGGCGAGACCACAATGGCGCGGGTAAACGCGCAGGGGACGATCAACGTCGTCGAAGCAGCCCGGGCCGCTGGCGTCAGGCGGATCATCAACCTGGTTGGACTAGGCGCCGACGAGAAGCGGCCATATCCGCTGGCGTCGTCGCAGGGCCGCGGCGTGCGCGCCATCATTGAGAGCGGGATCCCGTACACAATTCTCGAGACGTCGGTCATCTTCGGCGAGGGCGACGAGTTCATCACCACTCTGGCCGGGCTGGCCCGCATCCCGCCATTTATGGTTGTGCCGGGCGATGGCAAGACCGTTTTTCAGCCGATCGCTGCCCGGGATGTGGCGGACTGCATTGTCAAGTCGATTGGCCTGCCTGACGCGTTGAACGCCCGCCTGCAAGTTTGCGGCGCCGAGGTCGTCACCCTTGAAGCCATCATCGACGCCATCGTCGCTGAACTCGGCATAAAACGGCTCAAAATCAAGGTGCCGGCCGGTCTGCTCAAGCTGCCCGTGTTGTTGATGGATAAGCTCCTGCCCAAACCGCTGGTCACGCCGAGTCTGCTGGCCATGCTCGGAGTTAACAACACCGCCACCGACAACAAGACAATCACTCTTTTTGGTATCAGCCCCCTCAAGCTTCGGGATGGGATCGGGTTCGCCCGCAAAATGACGCTGGTGAAGCTGATCCGCCGTTCGCTTGGGAAGGCCAGCCATCGCTAGCTTCGAAAGCGCCTTCGTTGTGGGCGCGCCACTGGCTGATGTGTGGGCGTTCCACACCGATCCAAACATGCTGGGCCGGGTAATGCCAGGCCCGGCCCGGATCGGCGTAACCCGCTTTGACTCGCCGATGAAGCTGGGAAGCGCGGTTCATCTTGAAGTGGGGGTGGGTCCTCTGCGCCTG
>JBKJQK010000392.1:0-4595 GCA_046594095.1 Anaerolineae bacterium
CGCCCCCGCGTTGTCCCCCGCGTCCGCTGAGTCCAGCACCTTGTGGAACATCTCCAGGCCCGTCACCGTTGTCTGCCGCGTGTCCCGCAGCCCCACGATCTCCACCTGGTCCCCCACCTTGATCGATCCCCGCTCCACCCGGCCCGTCACCACCGTCCCGCGTCCCTTGATCGAGAACACGTCTTCCACCGGCATCATGAACGGCTTGTCCTTCTGCCGAATCGGCGTCGGCACGTAGCTGTCCACCGCATCCATCAGCTCGTGAATGCACTTAAATTCCGGCGCACTCGGATCCTTCGACGCGCTGTCCAGGGCCGCCTTCGCGCTCCCCCGGATGATCGGGGTCGTGTCGCCCGGGTAGCCGTACTTTGACAGCAATTCCCGAAGCTCCATCTCCACCAGCTCGAGCAGCTCCGGGTCGTCCATCATGTCGACCTTGTTCAGGAACACCACGATCGACGGCACTTCCACCTGCCGGGCCAGGAGCACGTGCTCCTTTGTCTGCGGCATCGGGCCGTCCGGCGCGCTCACCACCAGAATCGCCCCGTCCACCTGGGCCGCCCCGGTGATCATGTTCTTGATGTAGTCGCGGTGGCCCGGCATGTCCACGTGCGCGTAGTGCCGCGCCTTTGTCTGGTATTCCACGTGCGCGATCGAAATCGTGATGCCGCGCGCGCGCTCTTCGGGCGCCTTGTCAATCTGGTCGTAGGCCACGAACTCGGCCCCGCCTTCCATCCCCAGCACCTTCGTGATCGCCGCGGTCAGCGTCGTCTTGCCGTGGTCAACGTGCCCCATCGTGCCCACGTTTACGTGCGGCTTCGTCCTCTGGAATTTCTCCTTGCCCATGATCCTCTTCTCCTGCTAATGTCCTGTTGCCTATCGCGCGCGTCAATCGGGCTTGATCCGCCCGACATCAAGCGCAATAGCGTTCTACTTCTTGTCCTTGCCCATCAACTCGTCGGCCAGGTTCCTGGGAAGTTCCTGGTAGTACGCGAACTCCATCACGAAGTTCCCGCGGCCCTGCGTCATGCCGCGGAGGTCGGTCGCGTAGCCGAACATTTCCGACAACGGCACCTTGACGTTGATGGCCTGAGCGTTGCCGCGCTGGTCGAGACTCTCGATCATGCCGCGCCGGCTGTTCAGGTTGCCCACCACAGTGCCCGTGTAATCTTCAGGGACGACCACTTCGACTTTCATGATCGGCTCGAGGACAACCGGGGCCGCCTTCTGGGCCGCTTCCTTGATGGCCAGCGAGCCCGCGATCTTGAATGCCATTTCGCTCGAGTCGACCTCGTGGAACGAGCCGTCGACCAGATGCACTTTTACGTCGACCATGGGGTAGCCCGCGATGATGCCGCCTTCCAGCGCCTCGCGGATGCCCTTGTCGATCGGGGAGATGAATTCCTTCGGAATGGATCCGCCAACGATGTCGTTGAGGAATTCGTAGCCCTTGCCCTTCCCATTGGGCTCGATCTCAATCGCGGCGTCGCCATACTGGCCCTTGCCGCCCGACTGGCGCTTAAAGAGGCCGCGCGCCTTGGCAGGCCGGGTAATGGTCTCGCGATAGGCCACACTCGGCCGCCCGACCCGGACCTCGACGTTGTACTCGCGCTTCATCCGGTCGACGATCACGTCCAGGTGAAGCTCGCCCATCCCAGCCAGGGTCGTCTGGCCCGTTTCCTGGTCGGTCGCCACATGCAGGGTCGGATCTTCATCCGTCAGGGCGCGCAGGGCCCGGCCCATCTTGTCCTGGTCATTGACCGATTTCGGCTCGATCGCCAGCTTCACCACCGGCTCAGGGAAGGAAATTGCCTCGAGCAGGGTCTGGTGAATCGGATCGCACAGCGTGTCGCCGGTGATCGCGTCCTTGAGGCCCTGGGCCACGCCGATATTGCCGGCGCTGACCTCAGTGATCACTTCTTTCTTGTTGGCGTGCATCTGATACAGGCGCGCCATGCGCTCCGACTTGCCTTTTGACGAATTCAGAACCGTGTCACCCTGGCTGATCTTGCCCGAATACACCCGGAAGAAGGCCAGCTTGCCCATTCCGGTCGGATCGGTGATCACCTTGAAAACAAGGGCCGAGAAGGGCTCCTTGGGATCATTATGGCGAATCACTTCCTCGTCGGTCCGGGGATCGATGGCGATGGTGTCGGGCTTGTCCTTCGGCGAAGGCAGATAGTCAATAACAGCATCCAGAATGAGCTGCACGCCCTTGTTCTTGAGCGAACTTCCGCAGAACACGGGGAAGAAAATCCGCTCGATGGTGCCCTTGCGAATGGCGGCCCGGAGCTCGGGAATGCTCGGCGTTTCGCCGGCCAGATACTTCTCGAGCAGGCCGTCGTCTGCCTCGGAAGCGACCTCGATCATCAGCTCGCGCGCGGCCTTGGCCGCCTCGAGGTGACTCTCCGGAACGGGATGCCCGACCACCTCGGTGCCCTTGTCGGCCTCGAAGGTGTAGTACTTCATCTCAAGCAGGTCGATGATGCCGGCAAAGGCCGACTCCATCCCCACATTCAGCTGCATGACCAGCGGCTTCGCGGCCAGCCGCTCCTTGATCATTTCGATCGTCTTGGTGAACGTCGCGCCCATCCGGTCCAGCTTGTTGACGAAGCAGATGCGCGGAACGCCATACTTGTCAGCCTGGCGCCAGACCGTCTCAGACTGCGGCTCAACGCCGGCCACCGCGTCAAACACCACGACGCCGCCGTCGAGGACGCGCAATGAGCGCTGCACTTCAACCGTAAAGTCGATATGGCCCGGAGTGTCAATCAGGTTGATCTGAATGTCTTTCCAGAAACACGTGGTCGCCGCGGCCGTAATCGTGATGCCGCGTTCCTGTTCCTGGACCATGTAGTCCATCGTGGCCGCGCCCTCGTGCACCTCACCGATCTTGTAAGTCCGGCCTGTGTAGTACAGGATGCGCTCCGAGGTCGTGGTCTTGCCCGCATCAATATGAGCAATGATGCCAATGTTGCGGACCTTATCGAGCGGGTATTCTTTCAACATGACGTGCCTGGCCCTGAGCTACCAGCGGAAGTGGGCAAAGGCGCGGTTCGCCTCAGCCATCTTGTGGGTCTCTTCGCGTTTCTTCATCGCGGATCCGGCGTTGTTGGCCGCATCCATCAATTCCGCCGCAAGCTTCTCGGCCATGCTCTTGCCAGCCCGCTCGCGGGCGGCATTAATGAGCCAGCGCATCGCCAGGCCATCCTGGCGGAACGGGTTCACTTCAACCGGCACCTGGAGCGTCGCGCCGCCGACCCGGCGAGGCTTGACCTCGACCGCCGGGCGCAAATTCGCCATGGCCTTTTCGTAGATCTGGATTCCAGGCAGCTTGGTCTTTTCTTCGACCTGGGCAAAGGCCGTGTAGACCACCCGGACGGCCACGCTCTTCTTGCCGCCGTACATCATGCGGTTAATGAGGCGGGTGACGCTCTCACTGTTGTATTTCATGTCCGCGGCGACGATGCGCTTCGGAGGTTGATTTCGTCTTGGCATTGCTTTTACCCGAGGGTCGAGGATCGCCGCGCGCGCCCAAAGCGCGCCGCGGAACCCGCGGCCTGAACTATTTCTTGCCCTTGGCCGGTACCGCGGCCGCGCCCTTCTTCGGGCGCTTTGCGCCATACTTGCTGCGGCTCTGCGACCGCTTCTCAACGCCTTCCGAGTCCAGCGTGCCGCGCACGATGTGATAGCGCACGCCCGGGAGGTCCTTTACGCGGCCGCCGCGCACGAGCACGACCGAGTGCTCCTGCAGCTTGTGGCCTTCGCCCGGGATGTAGGCAGTCACTTCGGCCCCGTTGCTGAGGCGTACGCGAGCCACCTTCCGGAGGGCCGAGTTCGGCTTCTTCGGAGTCTGCGTTCGGACCACGGTGCACACGCCGCGTTTCTGCGGCGCGCCTTTGGCGTGATTCGTTTTGCGGCTCCCCTTCAGCGAGTTCGTGGTGAACTGCAGCTGAGGCGCCTTGCTTAGCGCGCGCTTGGGCTTCCGCCCTTTCCTAACCAGTTGGTTAATCGTAGGCATAGTGATTCTCTATTCAGTTCCAGACTGACCTGACGTTGGGAACGTCGCCTATAGGTTAGGGCTGGCGCCCATTGTCAGGCGACGAAAGAGGCAGCCTAGTTTAAAAGCTGCCTCTTCGATGTTCGATTACTCGCTATTGGGTTGAACGCAGACGCGCTCGGTCTCAAGGTAGCGGCCCCAGATTATACACGAAAGGGAGGGAATGTCAATTTGGGGCCGTCGGCTGCGGCGAGAGGGCATTTTGAGGCGATATGCCCCTACCCCGGCGGCCGCGAGGGCGGGAATATCGCCCCAATGAAAGGAAGGTCGCATGCTAAAGTGCGATAAAGCGTGTCCACCCCGATTCTGCGCACCAAACTGTATGTCCCGCCGCCTCGGCCGCAGGCGGTGCAACGACCCCGCCTGATCGCGCGGCTGAACGACGGGCTGCACCGCAAACTGACCCTGATCTCCTCCCCGGCCGGCTTTGGCAAGACCAGCCTGATCAGCGAATGGGTTGCCGGGTGCGGGCGACCCGTCGCCTGGTTGTCCCTGGACGAAGGGGATGGCGACCCGCTGCGCTTTATCACCTGCC
>JBKJQK010000409.1:0-4597 GCA_046594095.1 Anaerolineae bacterium
CCGGCATGCGCCCTGGCATTTGGCGGCCCGATTCGCGCCCTTGCCAGCGCCCCAGACGGGCGCAGCCTCGCCTTCATCGGTCATGACCTCGGAATCGCTCAGGGCGTCAATTTCGGCGTATTCAGTTTTGCGCTCGATGGCGGCACGGCCGCGCGGTTGATGACTGCCGGCCTTGACCGGAGCGCCGGGCTATCGGTCCGCGCCGACGATTCCCGCGGGACGGCGCCACCTGATCTGCGCTGGGTCGACCACAACGGCCAGGAGCGCATCTATTTCATCTTTTGCGAGGGAGGTTCGAGTCATATCGCCTGGGTGGCCGAAGAGGGTCACGTTCACCGGGTCGTCGGTGGAGAGCGGGCCTGCCTTTCGTTCGATGTCGCGCCGGGCGGGGATGCGCTTGCGTATGTGGCAGCCGATCTGCTCCAGCCGGGCGAGGTTTTTCTGGCTGACCGCGACGGCGCCGGCGAACGGGCAGTCACGGATGTGAATGGCCCATGGTTGGCGGGGTTGACCCTGGAAGCGCCGCGCCGCCTGGCGGTCCGGGCCGACGATGGGCAGGCGATCGACGCCTGGCTGTATGCGCCGCCCGGGCTCGGCGCGGGCGCCGGCGTGCCCCTCCTCCTGCAAATTCATGGCGGGCCGCATTATGCAGTCGGCAATCGCTTCTATTTCGAGTTTCATCGTCTGGCGGCCCTGGGTTATGCGGTCGTCATTTCGAATCCACGCGGCAGCCAGGGCTATGGCGAGGCATTTGCCACCTGCATCCGGGGCGCCTGGGGCGACCGCGACTACGCGGATCTGATGAGCGTCCTCGCCGCGGCGATTGCCGATCCGGGCGTCGACCCGGAGCGCCTGGCCGTAACCGGGGTGAGCTACGGCGCCTTTATGACCCATCTGATCCTTGGGCGGACAACGCGCTTCCGCGCCGCGGTGACCGAGAACGGGATCAGTAACCTCGTGAGCAACTTCGCCGGAACGACCGGGCAGGCCTTCTGGACCTGGCAGATGTTCGGCACGCCCAAGACTCAACCGGAGCGCTACCGCGCGTTGTCGCCGATTGCCTATGCGGACGCCATCGACACGCCCCTGCTCATGATCCATGCTGAGCAGGACACCAACTGTCCGATCGGCCAGAGCGAGGAGCTGCTGGCGGCCCTTCGCGCGAGTGGAGGCGACGCTGAACTCGTCCGAATTCCGGGCGAAGGGCATCTCATGAATCTCATCGGCACACCCCGCCACAGGCTACAGCGAAGCGCCGCCCTTGATGCGTGGCTGGCCCGCTGGCTGGCGCCCGCTCCCGCGGAGGAAACGAGATGAATACACAACGTTTTGCGGACAGAGTCGCGATCGTCACGGGCGCCGGGCGCGGGATGGGGCGGGCGATTGCCCTGACCCTGGCCGCGGAGGGCGCCGCCGTCGTCGCCAACGACGTCAATGCCGCCGCCGCAGAGGAAACCGCGCAGGCCATCCGGGCCGCCGGCGGGCGCGCGCTTGTTGCCGTCGCGGATATCAGCCGCTACGACCAGGTCGAGGCCATGGTGGCGGCTGCCCTGGCCGAGTTCGGCACGATTGACATTCTGGTCAACAACGCCGGCATCCTCGGCAACACCCGGCCGGTGGAGGATATCCCGGTCGAGGAGTGGGTGGGGCTGATGGCCATCAACGTGAACGGCGTCTTCAACTGCACGAAGGCGATCCTGCCGATCCTGAAAGCCAAGCGCTACGGCAAGATCGTCAATGTGTCGTCGTCGGCGGGCCGCAGCACCAGCACGTTTGGCGGCGCGCACTACACCACGTCCAAGGCGGCCATCCTTGGCCTGACCCGCCACACGGCCCGCGAGGCGGCCCCGTTCAACATCAATGTGAACGCGACCGCGCCGGGCAGCATGGATACCGAAATGGTCCGCGAGCGGGCCACCCCCGCGCATATGGAGCGCGAGCGGCAGAACATCCCGCTTCGGCGGCTCGGCACGGCCCAGGACCAGGCGAATCTGGTCGCGTTTCTATGTTCGGACGAATCAAGTTATATCTGTGGCGCCACCATAGACATCAACGGCGCCGACCTGCTTTTGTAACGCGCCACTTGCGCAATGGAGACCCCCAATGACCGTTAGAGTATTCCAGGCCGACCCATTTCCCGGACACATGCCCTACACGTACGAGAAAGAAGCCATTGCCAGGGCGGGCGGTGAACTCATCATCGGTGATTGCAACAACGATGCGGACACGATCGCCCAGGCCGGCGATGCCGAAATTATCCTGGTGACGTGGAAGAACGTCGTCACGCCCGCGGTCATGGATGCGCTGCCGAAGCTTCGGCTGGTCATCCGTTGGGGCGTCGGCTATGACCAAATCGACGCGGTGGAAGCCGCCGCGCGCGGGATCGCGGTCGCCAACGCGCCCTCGTATGCCAGCGAGGAAGTGGCCGAGCAGGCTATCGCTCTGCTTATGGCCTGCGCCCGGAGGGTGGGCTGGTTCCATGACCGGATGCGCAAAGGCGAGTGGCCCGGGGCGCACCAGAACAAGATCTATCGCATCCACGGCCGCACCCTGGGGCTGATCGGGATCGGGAGGATCGGGGCGGCGACGGGCTGGCGCGCGAAAGGGCTGGGCATGAACGTTATCGCCTATGACAACACGGTCGATGACGCCACGATCCGGGCGAGGGGCGCCGAACCGCGCGCCTACGATCAACTTCTGGCCGAGTCGGACTATGTCTCCGTGCACGTTCCGCTCCTGCCCTCAACGCGCGGGCTGGTGAATGCGGCCGCGTTTGCAAAGATGAAGAAGGGCGCCATCATCGTCAATACGAGCCGCGGCCCGGTCATCGACGAGCAGGCGCTGACCGCTGCGCTCGCGAGCGGGCACCTGGGCGGCGCGGGACTCGATGTATTTGAGGTCGAGCCTCTGGCGAAGGACAGCCCGCTGCGCGGCATGGAGCATGTCGTTCTCACCCCCCACATGGCGGCCTATTCGGAAGAGAGCTGGCACGGGCTAAGGGTTGAGATGTGCAACACGGTCAGTGACTGGATCAAGACCAGCTGGTCGTCGGCAGTGGTGAACCCGTCGGTGAAGGGCAATCTGCGGCCGCGGAGGTAGGAGTCCGGGAGCGCATGGGGGCGCCAGGCAATCCGGGCCGCTCAGACTCCGATCCATGGGGTGATACCACAGAGCGAACCTCACGGGAACGTCATCACCCGCGAAGGCGGGTGATGACAATCTCTGGAAGCTGGGCGCGAGCCACCGAAGTCGCCTCAGCGACAGCCGACAAGGCGCGCGCGCCGATCAGCACACCGCCGGCGCGCCAAGGGTGGCGATCGCGGCGTTCAAGCGCGGCACGTCGTCTGCGATGACGGCGTTTAACGCGGCGAGCTGCGCGTCGACGCGGGCCGCAAGTTCGCCAAAGACAGCCAGCGACGAGACCGTGGGCTTGCTGTCGGCGCTGGCCACCACGCTCATTAGCGATCCGATCGCGGCATTGAGGCGCTCGCGGTTGAGCAGCCACAGCGCGTCCTGCTGATCGCCCGGGTGGATCAGCTCATCCTCGATCGCATCCAGTTTCGCCGTGATCGCCGCGCACTGCCCGCTTGCATCCGCATCCGCCGCGGAACGGGTCTTCCAAAAGGCCACCTGATCCCGCAGGTCGCGGAGCCGGTTTACGGCCGCGTGCGCCGCGCCGACCTTGTCGCGCATCGCCAGAAGCGTGTCGCGTTGAGCCTCGAGATCGGCCTGCGCGCTGCCCGAGCGCGGATCGTTGACGATCTCAATCGCCGCTTCGGTTGCGCGCCCGCCCGAGCGGAGCACCGCGCGATACCTGCCGGGGGCGACCAGGGGTCCGTCGAGGACCTCGGGCGCGGTTGTGTTTCCGGCCACCCGGGTTGCGCCAGCGTAGCGCATGTTCCAGACAAATCGGTGAATTCCCGCGCCGGCGGCGACCCAGGGCCCGCTGTCCAGAGATTTCTGCTTGTCATCCAACTTGTCGTAACCGTCGGGCTTCGGCTTGCAGGCGCGAATAAGGTTGCCGCCGGCGTCGAATATCTCAAGCGACAGGTCCGGCGCGGGTTCGGAAAGGCGATAGTACAGAATCGCGCCGCGTTCGCGGCCCGCGCCGGCGTCAAGACAGTCGCGCCGGAGCTCGCCGCTGGGCAATTTGCGGGTGACGGTGGTGGCGCTGGCGCCAAAGCCGGCGCTGTAGCTCTTGCCTTCCTCGGCGCTGTAGGGCGCGAACAGAAACGGGATCACGCGGTAGGTCCGGCCCGGCCCGAACAAGCGCGGCCCGTCCTGGCGGTCACCTGACCCGGCGAATTCGCGCAAGGCCGAAAGGTCATCGAGCACCCACAGGCCGCGGCCATGGGTGGCCACGACCAGGTCATCGTCTTTCACAAACAGGTCATACACCGGCACAACGGGGATTGCTTCCGACCAGCGTTGCCAGGCGTCGCCATCATCGAGGGAGACATACAGCCCGGTCTCGGTGCCGAGGAATAACAGGCCGGGGCAAGCCGGGTCGGCCCGGATGACCCGGCAAAAATCGTCGGCCGGGATTCCCGTGACAATCGCCTCCCAGGTGGCCCCAAAGTCGCGGGTTCTGAACACA
>JBKJQK010000035.1:0-12846 GCA_046594095.1 Anaerolineae bacterium
CCCTCGATTCGAGAAAGCAATCTAGTTCAACCAGTCAGCGTATTTCTCGTGGATTGAGCGCTCGAACTCGGCATAGCGCGCCTCGGTGAAGCACTCGTAGGGCGAGAGCAGACGCAACGGCATTTCGGGCATTCCGCCCACGCGCTTGATCATTTTGTCATATGCCCCATCGATCCGTTCCTCGCTGGTGAAGGGCGCGAAAACGTCCTGGAACATCCGATGGAAGGCGTGCTGAAACCCGAACAGCGCGTCGATCCGGCCTTCGACGCCGGCCTTGAAAAGCGCCCGGGTCCGGGTGGGGAACATCGGGGCAAACGATGACAGCAGGGAGCACGGACCAAACTGGCTACCGTGGCAGAAGTTCTCCTCGCCAAAAAAGTGCTGAAGATCAGGCGCGTGGCGCATCAGGTCGGACGCGCGGGCCAGCCCGCCGGCCGTATTCTTGGTGGCGACCAGGTTCGGGCAGGCGTCGGCAACGGCACGGTACTCGCGGCCGGTCAGCAAGCGCTTGGCCCGGGGCAGGTTGTAATGCAGGAACTTGGCGTCGGGAAAGGCTCCGCATACGTCCCGGAAAAAGCGCATCATCTCGGTATCGCGCAAGGCCCCCCAACTCGGGAGCGATATCTGAAAGACGCGGAACCCGGCGGCGTAGACAACCCGAAGCCGCTCCAAAACATTGGCTGTCGACAGTCCAATCACCCCCACCATCGGCCGGACACCCTCGGCTCGCGTCTCCTCGGCGAAGATTCGGACAATCTGCTGGAAGCGCGGCGTGTCCACCGCATAACCTTCACCGGCCGTGCCGAAAATGTACAGATCGTTGAAGCCCTTCGCCAGTGCCTCGCGGATCTCGCGGCGAAAAAGCGGCTCGATGAGCTGCTCGTTTTCGTCCCACGGGATTTCGCATGAGACCAGGATGGTTTGCGGATATCTCTGTTTCATAGGCAGGCTTGGGGTGAAACCGCGCGCTTACCGGGATGACGTCGCGGTGGGGCTGGCTCAGACCTTCATGCTCTGCGACTGTCCGGCGAAGTAGCCGCCCCCGGCGTTCATGGCCAGGTTGCCGCCGTCCATCGGAATGATCGCGCCGGTGATCCACGACGACGCATCCGAGGCCAGCCACAGGGCCAGGCCCTTGATGTCCTCCGGGTTGCCAAAACGGCCGCGCGGAATGCCGTGGAGGAATGTTTCCTTCAGACCCGGCGAGCGGGCCATCCGCGCGTCCCAGCCGGCCTGGGTCTTTGGGCCGACCGTCTGGGCCGGAAGGATGGCGTTCACCCGCACGCCGCGACCGCTCCATTCTGTGCTGAGTTCCTTGGTCATGTGGATGACTGACGCCATGGCCATGCCGTAGACCGCCTGCTGGCGGCCAAGCGAACTGACCCCCGCGATCGAGCCCAGGCTCATGATGCTGCCGCGGCCCTGTTTGAGCATACGGCGGCCGGCCTGCTGGGTGTTGTAGAACCGGCCGAAGACCAGGTTCTGGAATACGTACATGACATCGTCCATCGGCATCTCATCGGCGGGTCCTTGCTTGCCGTTCCCAGCCACATTGCTGAGGATGTCGACATGGCCGAACTCCTTGTCAACGGTCTCATACACCCGATCGATGTCTGCATACTTCGAGACATCAATGGTGAGCGGGATGGCCCGGCGCCCCATCTTTTCCAGCGCGTGGGCGGTCTCCTCGTTCCCGGTTGTGTTCATATCCAGCAGGACGAGATCGGCGCCGTATTCGGCGAAAATGGTGGCCATGGCTTCGCCCATACCGCTGGCCGTTCCCGAAACAACGGCGACGCGCCCGGATAGATCAAAAATGTTCATGTGAATACGTGCCCTTTATTGCGAACTTGATAATTGAGCTTCTTGCGTCGGTCTTATCGCGCCAGCGCAAAGCGCGCTACGACGTTTGGATTGACGAGATTCTCGGCGAGCGGCCAGCGCCCGGCGAGCACATCGATCACGTTCTGCACACCCGCGTCCATCATGTCGTGGCTGGCCTCGACCGAGCTGCTGGCCGTGTGCGGCGAGAGGAGCACGTTGTCCATCCCGCTCATCGGGTGGGCACCGGGGGGAATGGCGTGACCGGCGAACATATCCATCAACTCGTGGGTGTCGATTCCGGCTCCGAACAAGCGCCCTTCGCGCACCGCCGCAAAGAGCGCCGGCTCGTCAACCAGCGCCCCGCGCGAGGTGTTGATGATGCTGGCGGTGGGCTTCATCTTTCGAATTGCGGCATCGTCGATCAGGTGATAGGTGGCTTTGGTGAGGGGCATGTTCAGCGACACGTAGTCCGATTCGCGCAGTAGGGTGTCCAAATCGGTCATCGTCACGCCGAGCGCGTCGGCCTCGGTGGTCGGCGCGTTCATGTTCTGGCGGGTGGCGAAGACGCGCATGCCAAAGCCGCGCGCGCGCCGGGCCGTGTGGACGGCGCTTCGCCCAAACCCGATCAGACCCAGCGTGCAGTGGCTCATCCGATGGATCGGCGGATCGTTGTGGCGGGCCTCGGCGAGATCACCCGCTTCGAAGGCGCGCTGAACGTGCCGCAGCCGGCGGTTCAGGCTGAGGATCATCGCCATTGTGTGGTCGGCCATCTCCTCAACGCAGAAGAAGGGCGTGTTGAAAACCGGTATTCCGAGCGTGGTCGCATGCGCGACGTCGATCTTATCGGTCCCGGTGCCAAAGCGGGCAAGCGCCCGAACTTTGACCATCGCATCGATGACCGACGCCGGCACCTTCGTCCCGATCATGGCGACGACGTCGGCGTCGCCCACCCGTTTTTTGAGTTCGGCCGGGTCCGTGGCGTGGACCTGACGCACGGAAATGCCCGCCGCCGCGTAGGCATTCAACTCGTATTCGCCCGGTTGGAAGACGGGCGCGGTCAGACGAACGACGATTGCGTCAGAGGGCTTGATCGCGTTCATCCCTTGGTGGCGCCGGCGGTGATTCCGCTGACGAAGCGGTCGGTGAAGAACATATACAGCAGCGCGATGGGCAGCGAGGCCATCACCGCGCCAGCCATCATCGGGCCATACACCAGGAAGTCGCCCATGGTAAATGCGCCGACCACGCCCGAGGTCAGCATCTTGTTCGCGTCGCCGTTTACAAACGCAATCGAATACAAGAGCTCATTCCAGCACGCCGTGAAGGCAAAGATCGCGGCGGTCATGATGCCGGGGAGCGCCATTGGCAGGGTGATGCTCACAATGGCCCTGATCCGGGTCGCGCCATCCACCATCGCGCATTCTTCCGGCTCGGTCGGCACATTGCTGAAGTAACCGCTGAGCAGCCAGGTGGCGAAGGGGATGAGAAAGGTGGGGTAGGTCAGGTAGAGCGACGAGAGATCGCCCAGAATGCCGAGGTCGCGCAGGATCAATGCCAGTGGTACGAATAGAAACCCGCGGGGGGCGAGATAGGTGATGAACACCAGGGTGCCGGCCAGGGCCGCGCCCTTGAACTTCAGCCGGGCGATGGCGAAACCGCCCATGACGGAGATGACCGTCGAGATCGTGGTCGACACCACCGAGACCAGGAGCGTGTTGCCGAACCACCTGAAGTAGCGGGGTGTTTTGAACAGCAACTGGTCGTAGTTTGCGAGCGTGGGATTCTCCGGGATCAGGAAATTCCCCTTGAAGTCATAGACCGCAAACTCGAACTTGAGCGACGTAATGAAGGCGTAGTAGAACGGGAAGAGCAGAAAAACCGCGATTGCAACGACCAGCAAATAGAACGGCGCGGCTTTTAGCGCTTTGCGCGCGGCCAATTGAATGTTCATGTTGGCTCAGTTTTGCTGCCGCCGCCGAATGATGATGAGCGAAGCCACAATCAGCACGATCAGGATCGGGAACATCGTCATCGTCACGGCCGAGGCGATGCCGATCAGGCCGTTGCTGAAAGTCAGGTTAAAGGCGGTCAGCGAGAACAAGGTGGTGGCATCGTTTGGGCCACCGCGGGTCAGCAGGAAGGGCAGATCAAAGTCACCCAGTGTGCCGATGGTCGAAATGAGCACCACGATGATGACGACCGGAAGGATGATCGGGAAAGTGATCCGCCAGAAGGCCGTCCAGGGCGACGCGCCGTCGATTTTTGAGGCTTCGATGATCTCGGTGGACACGCCCTGAATCGCTGACAGGAAGGTGATTCCAAAGAAGGGCAGACCGCGCCAGACATTGATCATGATCAGCGAGGCCATGGCCATCTTCTCATCCCGAAGAAATGGAAGCGGCTCCGCGAAAAGATGGAATTTATCCACCAGCAGAACGTTGACGATGCTGAACCCTGGCGCGAGAATCCACTGCCAGATCATGGTGCTGAACACGGTGGGCATGATCCAGGGCAGAAGCATCAGCGCCTTGGCGATACGCTGGCCAAAAAACGGGCGGTTCAGGATGACTGCCAGCCCCAGGCCGCCGAAGAATTTGAGAACAAGGGCGAACACCGTATAGACGATGGAGTTCACCACTGTTTTGGAAAACAGGGTTGTGCTGAAAAGCTTCTGGTAGTTCTCCAGGCCGTTGAATGTCGGAACCCCGCCGGTGACTTTGTCCGTGAAGCTGAGGTAGACCGCGTAACAAAACGGGTAGGCCATCATGACGGCCAGAAAGAGGAAGCCGGGGCTGAGCAAAATGGGGCCGAGCGTGCTGTCTCTGTGTAGCAGTCGGCCGAAGAAGGCCATTGGCGTGCGATCTTGGGCGCTTGCTGCGGTTCGTGCCGATGTCATAGGGGAGTCTCCGCCGAATTCGCGCTCAGACTGGGGACCAGGCATCCGGGTCTCGGCGTTCCCGGATGCCTGGTCAAGTGGGTGAGGGACTAGGACAGCAGCTTCAGGTCGGCAATGTCCTTCATGACGCCGTCCAGCGCCGCGCGGGCATTCCCCGTCTTGCAGGCATTGCTGAACAGTTTGCCGATCAGAACCTTGGACTGCATCAGGCTGGACAGTTTGCTCTGATTCTTAAGCGCATAGCCGGCCGGCAGCGCCAGTTTGAACATTTCTTTGGCGATGCCCAGTTTCGGATCCGCCGGCCAGACCGGCTCCGTCTCGTACTTGTTCAGGAGCGGCAGAATGTAGCCCTGGCCCGCCTGGTAGAACTTGCTGATGTTCTTGATCGACATGAAGTCCTTAATGTAGGCCTTGGCGGCGTCGAAGTCCGCGCCCTTGGTGTGGTTCAAGATCCCCCACCACGGCAGGGTGCAGGCGCCGAAGCGCCCGGCCGGACCCTTAGGCGGAATCGCGTGGTTCATGGCTTCGGCAACTACCGGGAAGTTCTTCTTGGCCGGGAGATAGATTGTGTTGACGTTGGCGGTCAGCGAAATCTTGCCGGTGTTGAAGTTGGTGTTGTTGGCGCCATCGTCATAGGCGACTTCTTCCGGATCGCCGCATTCATTGTGGAAGCGGATGGCGTACTCGAGCGCGGCGATGGTTTCCTTGCTGTCGAGGGCAATTGACCCGTCCGGGTTGAATTCCTTCCCGCCAAACGCCCACAACATGATGTACGGCGCGGCATTGCCGTCGCCGCCGGCCTTGTCGGACAGTGTCCATCCGAACGGGCGGCCCTTGGCCTTCAGCTTCTTGCCGATGGGGATGAGTTCCTCAAACGTGTCCGGGAACTTGTCCACGCCCTCTTCCTTGAACCAGTCCGCCCGGTAGTTCATGAACCAGTTGTGCTGCCCCAGCGGAGCGGCAATCCACTTGGTTCCGTCGTTGCATTGGAACGGGGCCGCGGGCACGTAGCCGCCGCCTTCCGCGGCCAGGGCCTCGCACACTGACGAGACATCGGCCAGGCTCTTGGCCCATCCGGCCGGCGCATCCGCAAGCTGGATGATGTTGGCGCCCTTGCCCGTCTCGATTGCGGTCTGGATCTTCGCGGCGAGGTTGGTCGACTCGCGCTCAAAGTTAATCGTGACGCCGTTCTGCTTTGCCCAGTCGGCGGCAAAGTCATTGATAACGGGGTCAAGTTCGGGGAGGAAGCTCCATGCTCCGCCCAGCCAGTTGATCGTGGCGCCCTTTAGCACAACAGGGGCGGGCACTGCGGGCGCGGCAGGCTTGGCCGGCACTGCGGTGGGCGCAGGGGCCGCGGCGGGCGCGCAGGCAGCAAGCGCGGTAGCGCCCGCGCCAGCGGCAACAACACCCGCACCCTTCAGAAACTTTCGGCGAGAAACGTTCTTCTGCGTCATGGCCTTCATCTCCTATGTTCTTTTGCGAATCTGTGTGGCTACCCCTTCTGAAGTTGCTCCGCGCAACGAAAGAGCGGCCACTTTTGTGGATGATAGTCGAAGTTTGTAAATTGTCAACAGAATACCTGACGCGTCAGGATACGGGTCTGGCTCGAACCATATCTCTACATCCATCCGGGCGAGGGCTGTTATGTCAACAACTGCGACGAGGGACAGCCAATATCTACCCTGCGCCGGCTCCGCCTGCCGCGTCATCAGGAATAATTAATTCTGGTACGTTGTGCGAAGGCTCGGCTACTTCTTCTGCTCGGCCCGCCAGGCCTGATACTCGGCTTCGGCTTCAGGCGTGAGCGGGTAGTACTTGCGCAGTTCGCCGCCCTGCGAGAGTTTGAGCCGGGTGAATACTTCCCACTCGTTTTTCTCGGCGGAGTGGCCGACAATCTGGGGCGCGAGCTGCACCGGCACCACAATCGCGCCATCGTCGTCGGCGATGATGATGTCGCCCGGCATGACCAGCACGCCCGCGCAGGCGATCGGCGCGTTTACGGCGAAGGGCATGATTCCGTTTTGCCAGCCATGGTTGGGCGTCACCCCGCGCATCCAAATCCCGATATCAATCTGGCTCACATGGGGCCAATCGCGCACGCAACCGTCGATGACGACTCCCACGCCGCCCTTGCCCTTGAAATAGGTCAGCATCATCTCGCCAAAGATACCCGAGGCCATGTCGCCCCGCCCGTCGACGACGATGATGTCTCCCGGCTGGGTGTGATACATCACATGCCGGTGCAGCTGCATCTCCACACCGGAGTACTCATGGTTGGCGCTCATGTCCTCGCGCCGGGGCATCCATTGCAGGGTCAGGGCAGGTCCGACGACGGTGACGCCTTTCCTCCAGCTGGTGAGGCCGGCCAGGTGCGGGTTGCGGATACCCAGCCTGTAGAGTTCACCCGCGGCGGTGGCGGTGCCAATCTCGCGCAAGCTTTCAATCAGGGCCTTGTCGGGACGCTTGATATCGGGTGTTTGAGGGATATTCGTCATTTTGGCTCCTCGGTCGTCATTGAGAAAAATTCCGCTCAGGCTGCCAGGGGCGCCCCGGCGGCCCGGGACAACAAAACAGGCACGTGGCTGTAGCGCACCATCCGCTCGGCTACGCTGCCCAGCAAGAAGCGGGTCAGGCCGGACCGGCCATGGGTGGCCATGGCAATCAAGTCAACCTCGCGCGAGCGGGCGACATCCAGAATCGTTTCGCTTGGTTTTCCGAATGCGACCTCGCTCTCGGCGATAACCCCGTAAGCGCGCAACTTGTCTTCCGCCAGCTCCAGGCTGCTCTGAGCGGCCTGACGCTCGCGTTCGACCTGGGCGGTATACGGGTCCAGTTCGGGGTTGTCGCCGGTATCGGCGGCGGATCCGGTCATCGAGCGCAGGATCCGCTGCGACTGCGAGTTGGCCGCCGCCTCCTCGGGCTCGGGCATTGCCCGCAACAGGGTGACCTGGGCTTTGGCCTGGGCGGCAAGTTCGCCCACAACTGGAAGGATGCTGGAGGCCAGGTCCGATCCGTCCAGCGGCACCAGAATTCGGCGATAGTCGGCCGTCCGGGTGCGCGACTCCTCGATCGGCACGTGGGCGGCCCTGACCAGGAGGACGGGCGCGTTCGTGTGCTGGACGATCCGGTCGGCGACGCTGCCCAGCAGGAAGCGCCCGATCCCGCCGCGACCATGGGTGCTCATTGCGATGATGTCAGCCTTCTCGCTGTCGACCGCGCGCAGGATCATCTCGGCGACCGGGCCGCGCGCGATGACCGTCCGCGCCTTCAGGCCGGTGGTCTCGAGTTCGGCCGCAAGTGATTGAAGATAGGCGCGCGCCGTATCAACCGCAGCGCCAAGGGCGTCATTCTGGCTCCCAATGGGCGCATTAAACGGTCCTTCATGCGAGAAGGCGGTTGGCCAAGTCGCGGGAGCGGACCCCTGCGAGCTTTGATCCACTCCCGGGTTTGGGGATTCGTCCTCAAGCGGCCCGGGCTCGTCGTCATCTACCACCCGCATTAGAACCGGGATCGCGCCCGTGTAATTCACCAGCGCCCGAACATGGGGCAATACCTCGCATGCAAGTTCAGATCCGTCGAGCGGGACAAGTATTCGGGTAAACATGATTCGCCTCCAGGCGCCGCAATTCGCGCGCGCGTTCTTCGCATTGTGGCATGGATATTGAAAAACCGGCGCGGCTGCCTAGTCTGCCGGCCCGCGATCGGGCGCGAGACCCAGACCTGCCGCCAGGTCAAGCAACTCGGACCAGGTCGATTCAGGGACGGGAATCCCGGTCTTGTTTCGCGCGTCACGGGTATTCGCTTCGAAATCGCCGGGCAGCAGTACCGAGGTGAATCCGGGCGCCGGCTTCGTGTTTTGAATCACGTCACGAAACCCGTCTACCTGCTGCTTGAAGCCCTCCGCCGGAACAAACGCCGGAATGTTGAAGGCCACAAACAACGGCCCGTTACCGTACTGGTGTTCGGGCAGGCTCGACACCGAGCCGCCGGAAAGCGCGCCTCCAAGCATTTCGACCATCACCCCCAGTCCGTAGCCTTTGTGCCCGAAAGCAGGCAGAAGCGCACCGCCATTGAAGAAGTCTTCGACCTGGTTCGACGGCTCGCCTTTGGCATCCATGATCAGTCCCGGCGCGATGGTGTCGGCGCCCCTGGCTCGAGCAAGGGCGATCTTGTTGCCCGCAATCGTGGAGGTGGCGATGTCGACCAGCAGCGGGCGCTCTGGATCAGAGCCTGCGGCCGCCCAGGCAATCGGATTTGTGCCCAGCCGGCGTTGCATGCCTCCATGCGGGACCACGCCTGGGCCGGCATTGCAGACCACGATACCGGTCATGCCAGCTCGGGCGATGATCTCGACATACTGGCCAACCCGCCCAATATGGTGGCAATTGCGAATCGTCACCGCGCCGACGCCATTCTCAGCCGCGAGCGCGATCACGGCATCAGTGGCGACCCGGGCGGCGGACTGGCCCCAGCCCCAGTGCCCGTCATAGATGGCGACGGCTTTCTCGCGTTTGACCAGCGTCGCGCGCCCATCCGGCTTGACCCGGCCGCTCCGCACGCCTTCGATGTAACCGGCGAGGAGCTGGATGCCGTGCGAGTCATGGCCAGCCATGTTTGCGCCGATCAGAGATTCCATGAGCTCAGAGGCCAGATCGTCGGGTGAGCCGACGGCGGCGAGGATTGCTTTGCCGAGCCGGGTAATCGCCGCCGGCGTGTGATACGAACCGGGATTGCCTGACGTTGTTAACATTTGACAATCTTACCCGCGGATGGGGTTTTGCGCAAAACAGTTCTTCGCAAGAGACGGGGTAGCGCGCGGGTGTCCGGAATTCTGTCGCGAAACGGATGTGTTGAATAGCGTGTGGATTTCCAACATTTGCGGTTGAGCTGACACGGGAAGGCATAAAATAGCATGTATGTCGAGAATCGAATCCCTTTCAGTGGTCTGCCCAGAGCCTGAGTTGGGACCGAGGACTGGAACCAGGCCTAGAGCCGCGAACAAGACCGGCCGCCTCGCGGTCGCGGTCGCGGTCGTGTTTGCGTTCGGGGCGTGCATCCGGCCGGTGTCGCCGGCCGCGACTGCCGTGTCTCTGATCCAGGACGGGCCTTCTGTTTCGGCCCTGAATCGCGACCGTGGAACCGACCTGGACCCGCCGCCTGCGGTGCGGGCCGGGCCTGAATTGGCGCCGGCCGTGCGGACCGAGCCTGAATTGGCGCCAGTGGTGCGGGCGGGGCCTGATTTGGCGCCGGCGGCGCGGGCCGAGCCTAATTTGGCGCCTGTCCAGGAAGCGACGGTGTTGCTGCCCGCTACTTCCGAGGCGAGGTCGCCTGTATCGGTCGTCCCGGGCAATCTCGTCCGAACGCCTCAAGCCAATGCGCAAATCATTACGACCCCGTTGGCGTTTGGCGCCGCACAACCGATCACGGGAAACGCCTACATGCCCCTGATCAATAGCGCCTATCAACCCATGGAGAATGTCTTTGGGATCGAGTCCTATATCCTTCAGAGTTACGTGCTTGATCTGATCAAGACTTCGGGCGCCGGATGGGTGCGTCGGAACGGCCTGCTTTGGTCGAGCGTTGAGCCGAACGAAGGCGACCGAAACTGGGCGGCGGTAAGCAGCATCGAAACGGACATGATCAACGCGAGTCAGAACAAGCTCAAGATGATCATGATCGTTCGCGGCACGCCTTACTGGGCCCAGAAGTACCCGATTCCGACGCCGGGCCCGTCCTGCGGGCCAATCGCCCAGGCCAAGTTCGAAGCATTCGCGCGATTCATGCGGGACGTCGTCACGCGTTACAGCGGCCCGCCGTACAGTGTCAAATACTGGGAGCTTGGAAACGAACCCGACGTTGACTACCGCGTATCACACGGTAACGATCCGAATCAAATCTATGGATGTTGGGGTGAACCGCATGATCCCAACTTTGGCGGGGCTGCATATGGTCAGATGTTGAACGCCGTCTATCCGGCCATCAAGAGCGCGAATCCAGATGCGCAGGTCTTGATTGGCGGCTTGTTGCTGGGCTGCAATCCGAATTTACCGCCCGCCAGCTGCGCCGACCCGGTCCCGTCGCGGTTCTTTGATGGCATTCTCAGCTCGGGCGCCGGGAGCTTCGATGGGGTGAGTTTCCATGCGTACGATTACTGGAAAAATAACACCCTCGGCCAGTTTACAAGCCCAGCCTGGGCGTCCGCGTGGGACACGACAGGCCCGGCCTTCCTGGCCAAATCCAGATTCCTGAAAGAAACCATGGCAAGCCGGGGTGTCACCGGAAAGTATCTGATTCTCACCGAGAACGCGCTCCAATGCTACAACTGCTCAACCGCTCCGGATGACTTTCAGACGACCAAGAGTTGGTATGTTGTCCAGGCCGTGGTTTCCACAATCGCCGAGGGCCTGAAAGCCATGGTCCACTATGATCTTGACGGCCAGTGGCGCCAAACGCACCTGTACATGCCCGGCTCGGTCGGGCCGTACAACGCCTTCAAAACGGGGGCCAGAATCCTGTCACGTGTGACGTCGGCCATCCCGCTCTCGATCACAACGGGTGTGCGCGGCTACGACTTTGCGTCACCCGAGGGCAAGCGATGGGTCATCTGGTCAGCCGACGGCATCACTCGCACGGTCAACCTTCCGGCAACGCCGGTGGCCATCCTGAACACACAGGGTGTGACTGTGTCGACCAGCGCCATGTTGACGATTACGCTGGAACCAAACTACGTTCTGTTCGCTCCCTAGCGGGTGACCACTTTCCGGACCCCGTTCAAGTTGCTCCGAAATACGCGATCACGGCCGCGATGCCTGCAGCGTCAAGCGCAAGCCATGCGGATACAAACACGATCGCCGCGACGGCGCGCGCCTGGCCGTCGTCGCCTGAGCCTTTGAAAAGTTTGGCCCACATCCGCCGGCCAAGAAGTCCGAGTTCTCGCCAGCCCAGTGAGAACGCGAGCATGATGGGGATCAGCGCGGGGTATCCATAACGCGCGTTGGCAACGTAGGGGATGTAGATCAGGGATTGAATGCTCCGAATCATGACGGCCGCCGCAACAACGGCCGTAAATAGCGCAAGTGCCACCGCGGCCCGGTATTCCTTTGGCTGGTGCCGAAGCGTGGCAACGAGCGCCAACCCGCCCAACGCGGCGCCAATGAAGAGAAGCCAGAAGTAATCGTAGACCCATTTCGGCGACGGCACCGACCCCCAGGCAAAGGTGCAGCAAAACGTATAGCCCACCTTTTGGCCGGTCTGAAGAAACAGGTATGCCGTCGCCGGTAAGTCAAACGGAGCCGTGAGGAAGTCGTATTCTTCGAGTCCCCAAAAGAACCGGCTGCGTAGATCGGTCTCCCAAAGGCGAAGCCGGGGACCGCGACTTTCCATGCCGCTGTTGCGAATCCAGTTGATTCCGGGCGACGCGTCTCCGCTGAGGCGCAGATCATCCAGGAAGACCTGCGATGAACCGGTCTGATTGGCCGTCGCGGGCGCGAAAACCACCCAGGCGCGGGTGGCGGTCAGCGGAATGGTGACGGATACCTCAAACTGGGCCGCCAGACGACCGAACTGCTTAGCCTGATTGGCCTCAATATCCGCAGGGATTACGCCCGTATTTGTGGCGGCCCGCAGCCACGGCAGACGGACTTGCCCCGCAGGCTCAGACGCGATCGTGCCACTCAGGCGGAGTGGCCTTCCGCGCAACACCTGGATGTCATCTGGCGGAATCAACTGCAACACGCCTTCGGCCGGTCGGTCCGGCCGGGCGACCAGTCGCAAAGCGGCATTACCGTCGGGCGATGCGCTCCACAATGGTTCGGCCTGAGTGGTACCGCGATACCACGCTTGCACGTCCTCGAAGGGCGCCATGATCAGCAGGGCAGCCAGTGACCCGCCGAGCAAGATCAGCCCTGAAAGCCAGCGCGGGCGACGGATCAATAGAATGCCGACCAGCGGAAGCAGCGCCAGGGCTGGAAGTGACGCGCGATTCGCCAACACGCACGCGCCCAGGCTCACCAACAGGCCCAGGGACGCCCGGATGGTCAGGCTGCTGACCCGCGGCCTGTCCATCCGGGCGTCCCTGGGCCTGTTGGTGAGCCTGGGCGCGTGCGTGTTGGCGAATCGCGCGTCAC